>NZ_JBFUDR010000271.1:0-8579 GCF_056404615.1 Massilia sp. P2_C2
GCGCGCCTGCAGGCCGGCGCCCGCGACGCCCGCGCGGCGCTGCTTGCCATGCGCGAGCGCCTTGCCGCCATCGTGTTCGCCGCCGCGCGCAAGCTGCTGACGGACGCGCCGCGCGAGAGCCTGTATCGGCGCGCCGCGCACCTCGTCGACGCCGAGCTGGAACAGGCGTCGTTCCTCACGGTGACCGTGCACCCGGACGACGCGGCGCACGTGCACCACGTGTTCGGCGGGGCCGGCTGGACCGTGCGCCCGGCCGTCGTGGAGGATGCGGCGCTCCAACCCGGGAGCTGCGTGTGCGAATGGGATGACGGCGTGATCGACGCCGGCCTGCCCGCGCAACTGGCCGCGCTGCGCCAGGCGCTCGACCGGGCGCTGGAGACGGCATCATGATGGAGGCACTGCGCACGCTGGCCGACGCGATGGAAGCGGCCGTCGCCGCCGAACCTGCCGGCGCGCGCATCGGCAAGGTGGTCGAAGTGACGGGCACCCTGCTGCGCGTGGGCGGCCTGGACGTGAAGCTGGGCGAATTGTGCGACCTGCGCCCTGCCGACGGCAGCCTGCTGCAGCAGGCCGAGGTGGTCGGCTTCAACCGCCACCTGGCCGTGCTGGCGCCGTTCGGCGGCGTCGAAGGCTTGTGCCGCCAGACCCGCGTGACGGGCCACGGCCGGCCACTCGCGGTCGGCGTCGGGCCCGGCCTGCAGGGCCGCGTGCTGGACGGCTTCGGCCGCCCGATCGACGGCGCCGGGCCGCTGCGCTGCGAAGCCCACGTCAGCATCCATGCACCGGCGCCGAACCCGATGACGCGGCGCCTGATCGACACGGCGCTGCCGACCGGCGTGCGCCTGATCGACGGCCTGACCACGCTGGGCGAGGGCCAGCGCATGGGCGTGTTCGCGCCGGCGGGCGTCGGCAAGAGCACCCTGCTGGGCATGCTCGCGCGCGGCACGGCCAGCGACGTCAACGTGATCGTCCTCATCGGCGAACGGGGCCGCGAGGTGCGCGAATTCATCGAGATGGTACTGGGGCCGGAAGGCATGGCGCGCAGCGTCGTCGTGTGCGCCACGTCGGACCGCTCGTCCATCGAGCGCGCCAAGGCCGCCTTCGTCGGCACGGCCATCGCCGAGTACTTCCGCGACCGCGGCCAGCGCGTCCTGCTGATGATGGATTCGCTGACCCGCTTCGCCCGCGCCCAGCGCGAGATCGGCCTGGCGGCGGGCGAACCGCCGGCCCGGCGCGGCTTTCCGCCGTCCGTGTTCGCGGAGCTCCCGCGCCTGCTGGAGCGGGCCGGGATGGGCGAACACGGCTCGATCACGGCGCTGTACACCGTGCTGGCCGAGGACGACAGCGGCAGCGACCCGGTCAGCGAGGAAGTGCGCGGCATCCTCGACGGCCATCTCGTGCTGTCGCGCCGCATCGCCGCCCGCAACCAGTACCCGGCGATCGACGTGCTCGGCAGCCTGAGCCGCGTGATGAGCCAGATCGTCGGCCCCGAGCACCAGGCGCACGCCGGCCGCGTGCGCGCGCTGATGGCGAAGTACGACGCGGTCGAGACCCTGCTGCAGATCGGCGAATACCAGGCCGGCGCCGATCCGGAGGCCGACGAGGCCATCGCCCGCCATCCCGCCATCGCCGCCTTCCTGGGCCAGGCGACCGACGATTGCGCGGACCCCGGCGACACGCTGCGGCAACTGGCCGCGCTCGCGTCATGACGGCGGCCGCCGCGTCCCCGTGGCGCACGCTGCACGGCGTCGTCACGCGCGCCATCGACCGCCTCGAACGCACCCTCGGCGAGCGCCGCGCGGCGCTGGCCGGGGCGGAAGATGCCGCCGCGCAGTGCGCCGACCGGCTGGCGCAGGCCGACGCCGCGCTGGCCGGCCACGGCGCCCGGCTGGACACGCTGCTGGCCGGCGCGGCCCTGTCGCCGCGCGCGTACCTGGAACATGACGCGTGGCGCGGCCAACTGGCCGCCCGCCAGGCCGATGCCACCGCCGCATTGCGTGCAGCGCAGCAAAATGTCTTGGACAAACAGCACGAGATTCGGCAAACTCGACAGGAAATCGCCGCCGCCAGGGCGCGCCGCGACGACCTCGCGCGGAGCATGGCCGAGGAGGCCCGGGTTGCCGAGGAAACGCAACAGGATGCGCAGGACGAAGAAGCGGCCGAGGCCGGCCTTGCGCGGCGGTGCGCGGGGAGGGCGACATGAGCGGCCTGGACGACATCGCCACCCTGTGGCAGGCGCACGGGGACCTGCACACGCTGGTGATCCTGCTGGCACTGTGCAGCATCCGGCTGCTGGTCGTGTTCGTGGTGCTGCCGGCGACGTCGGACCAGGTGCTGCCGGGCGGCGCGCGCAACGGCGTGGTGTACGTGATCAGCTGGTTCATCGCCGCCGGCCAGCCGGCCGATACGCTGGCCCGGCTGGACGGCATGACGGCGCTGATACTGGTGGGGAAGGAGATGTTCATCGGCATGGCGATCGGTTATGCGGCCGCGCCGGTGTTCTGGATTGCGCAAAGCGTGGGAGTGGTGATCGACAACATGGCGGGTTTCAACAACGTCCAGACCAGCAATCCGCTGCGCGGAGAGCAGGCCACGCCCGTGTCCAACGTGCTGATCCAGCTCGCGATCGTGCTGTTCTACGTCTCCGGCGGCATGCTGTTCCTGCTGGGCGCGATCTTCGCGTCGTTCCGCTGGTGGCCGCTGACGGCCACGTTGCCGTCGCTGGACGCGCTGGCGGACACGTTCTTGATCAGCCAGGTGGACGGCATCGCGGCGGCGACGGTCAAGCTGGCCGCGCCCGTGATGGTGGTGCTCGTGCTGATCGACCTGGCGTTCGGGCTCGTCGCCAAGGCGGCCGACAAGCTGGAGCCGATGTCGCTGAGCCAGCCGGTGCGCGGCGCCGTCGCCCTCCTGATGCTGGTGCTGCTGACCGGCACCTTCGTCGACCAGGTCAAGACGTCGTTCACCTTCGAGCATTTCCAGAGCTTCGTCCAGCACGGCATGCTGGGCGCGGCGCCCACCCGATGAAAGGTCCCATGTCCGTGATGCGTCCGCTGTTCCGTTCGTTGATTGTCTGCCTGGCGCTGCTCGGCGCCGGCGCCACGCAGGCGGCCGATCCGCCGGTCACCCCTGTGTATGCCCAGTTGTTGCAAATCTTCGAGCTGTTCCAGACCGACCGCGAGGCCGCGACGGCGCAGCTGCAGGCGCTGCACGACCATATGCCGGCATCCGCCACGCTCAACGACCGCAGCAAGGCCCTCAATACGCTGGTCAACTTCTACATCGAGGCGCACGACGAGCGGGCGCGCCGCTACGCCGACGAACTGGCCGCGTTCGGCGCGCGCGAGCACGACCTGCAGAGCGCGCTGTGGGCGGAGAACTACCGGGCCCGGGTCCTGTCGCTGTTCGACAGCAAACAGGCCGAGTGCGTGCGCGTCGTCGAGGCCGCGCTGGCGCGCGACACCGGCGCCGTGCACCGGACTGGCGCCGCCATGCACGACACGGCGGCGATGTGCTACCAGCAACAGGGCGACATAAGGAGCGCGCTCCGGCACCAGACCGCCGCGCTCGGCCTGCTGGACGGCAGCAGCCAGCGCGACGTGTTCCACCGCGCGATCGCGATGAACAACATCAGCATGCTGTACTCGCTGATGGGCGATTACCGCCAGGCGCTCGACTACAACCTGCAGGCGCAGGCGGTGGCCGAGGCGCAGCATGCGCAGTCCATGCAGGGCACGCTGGCGTCGGTCCGCTGCGACCTGTACGGCAAGCTGCGCGAGCCGGAGAAGGCGGAGCGCGCGTGCCAGCAGGCGTTGTCGCTGGCGCGGCTGGTGGGCGACAAGGAGCTCGAGGCGGAAATGCAGCGCAGGCGCAGCGAAGACGCGTGGAAGGCCGGCCGCTACGCCGACTGCCTGAAGCTGGCCGAGGCCGCCCTGGCGTTGCTGCCGCCCGGTGCCACCTCGCGCGACACCGCCGACCTGCGCGGCGACATCGGCCTGTGCCGCATCGGACTGGGCGCCGTCCGGCAGGGCGAGGGCGAGGTCCGCGCGGCACTGGCGTTTTACCGCGCGGGCAAGGAGGACCAGTCCGTCATCGACATGCTCGACAGCCTCGTCACGGCCTACGAGCGGGCCGGCCTGTTCCACGAAGCCTACACCGCGCTGCGCGAGCTCAGCACGCTCAAGGACGAGGTGGCCCGGCACACACTCGACCGCGCCACGCTGAAGATGCGCTCCGAGTTCGAGTTCACCGCGCGCCAGAAAGAGATCGCCGCGCTGCGCGAAAAGACCCAGCTCCAGCAGTCCGAGCTGAAAAACGAACGGCTCGAACTGGCGCTCGGCGTCGTGGTGGCCCTGCTGGTCGGCGTGGTCGGCTTTTTCAAATTCCGCGACAAGGAGCAGTCGCGCCGCCGGGCGCTGCACGAGAACCATAAAAAATCGCAGTTCGTGGCCGAGGCGGCGCACGACTTGCGCCAGCCGATGCAGGCCATCGGCAACCTGCTGGGCGCGGCCAGCCACGCGCTCGACCGCGGCGACGTCGACAAGGGCCGCGAGCTGATCGACACGACCCAGAAGGCCACCAACGCGATGCGTTCGTCGTTCAACGCGGTGCTGGAATTGTCGCGGCTGGAATGCGGCGCCATCGTCGCCGAATACGGCAGCTTCGACCTCGGCGAACTGGTGAGCGAGACGGTGCTCGCGCTGCGCCCGCTCAGCGAGCCGCGCGGCGTGACCATCCGCGTGCGCCTGCCGGCCGGCGGCGGGCCGGCCGTGCGCAGCGACCGCCAGATGCTGGGGCGGGTGCTCGCCAACCTGCTGTCGAACGCCATCAAGTACAGCGACCCGACGCGCGCCGGCGGTGCCGTCGTCGTGGTGGGCGTCGTGCGCCTGCTCCACCACTGCCGCGTCGACATCGTGGACAACGGCGTCGGCATTCCCGACGCGTTGCAGAAGCAGGTGTTCAAGCCGTTCTTCCAGGTCGACAATCCGAACCGGGACCGCAACCGCGGCATGGGCCTCGGCCTGTCGATCGTCGCGTCGTCGCTGGCCCTGCTCGAGCGCCACGGCCTGCAACTGCGCTCGCAGGCGGGCGTCGGCAGCCGCTTTTCCGTCAGCGTGCCGCGCGCCACGGCCGGCGACGTGCCGGTGCCTGTGGCCGCGCCCGCCCCCGTCACGGCCACGGCCGACGTGGCCGGCCTGTATGTGCTGTACGTCGAGGACGACGTCCTCGTGCGCCAGTCGACCGAGATGCTGTTGCGCGAATACCGGGTGCTGTACGAATCGATCGGCTCGCTGGCCGAACTGGAAGCGCTGCTGCCGGGCCTCGAGCGCATGCCCGACCTGGTGCTGACCGACTATTCGCTGCCGTGCGGCCGCACGGCGCGCGACGTGGTGCGGATAGTGACGGCCGAATTCGACACCGCGCTGCCCGTCATCGTGCTGACGGGCGAAAGCGCGTCGGTGACGCTGACGGACGAGCTGGAACACGCGACGGTGCTGCGCAAGCCGGTGGCGTCGGCCACGCTGCTGGCGACGATCCGCGCGGTGTGCGACGCGCCGTCCCYCAGCGCGGCAGCGGCGGCACGATGATGCCGCGGCGCGACACTTCGACCAGCAGTTCGGTGCGCCGCGTCACCTGGAAAATGCGGAACAGCTTCGGCACGTAATCCTTGCGGATCGTGCCTTCCTCGACCTGCATCTTGGCGGCGATCGTCTTGTTCGGCAAACCCTGGCACAGGTAGTACAGGACCTCCAGGCAGCGCCCCGAGACGCCCAGCGCCGTCGCCGGAATGCTGGGCAGCGGCGTCACGGGCGGCGCGTACACGCCCTCGCGCGCCATCGCCGTCACCGGCACGAAGATCCCGCCCTGGAACACGGTGTCCAGCGCGCGCTGGAAGATGCCTTCATGGTCCATGTCCTTGGGGATGTAGCCGCACGCGCCCGCGTTGATGCACTCGAGGACCAGCTGCCGGTCCGCATGGGCCGACAGCATGATCGCGCGCGTCTCCAGATTCTGCTCGCGCAGGTATTTCAGCACGTCGAGCCCCGTCTTCTCGCATTTCAGCGTGAAATCCAGGAAGGCGAGGTCGAACCGTTTCGCGCCCAGCAGGGCGATCGCCTCGTCGTAGGTGGCGGCCTCTTCGATGTGCGCCGTCGGTTGGGCAATGCGGATCAGTTCCCGCATGCCGGCGCGCACCAGGCCCTGGTCTTCCAGCACCAGGATCGTCAATTGTGCCACATCGCTCATTCGCTCTCCGATTGTTACTTGAGTCTTGGAAACATTTTTACAGTACCACAGTCTAAATGTTTGCGTCGGACAATTGTCGGGTAGCCATCCCGACATCTGCGGGATCGTCGGCGCCGCTTCGTTCTGTGATCATTCTTGCACCGCAGACAAACAATCCGGTTCTGCTCCGATCGCATGTTGCTCCAACGAGGTGACGACCATGTTTCAGATTTATCTCGCTCTGATTTCCGCACAAACCCACGATCACGCCATGCCGTCTTATGCCCGCGCCATGCAGGAAGGCGACATCGAGGCCGCCCACCGCCACGCCCAGCGCCTGGGCGAAGCCGACGCTCCCGCCTTGCAGGCCCTGGGCGACGCCGCACTGTTGCTGGGGTTCGAGGAAGATGCGGAAGAGCACTTCCGGCGCGCGCAGAAACTGCAGGATTCGAACGACGCCGTGCGCTTGTTGTCATGCCGCAACGCGGGGTGGCAGGCGCTGAACCTGCACCGCTACAGCGCCGCGCTGCACTGCTTCGCCCGCATCGTCCAGGACGGCGCCGCGAACGTGCCGCAGAAGGCCGAAGCGGTGCTCGGCGCGGCCCTGGTGCACCACCAGCTGGGCCAGCAGGCCGCGTGCGACGACGCGCTGCGCCAGGCGCGCGCGCTGGGCGCGGCGGCGGACGATGGCCGCTGGCTGCTGCTGGCCGACCTGCTGGCGCTCGACTGTGCCGTGCGGCTGGGCGTGCGCTGCGCCGCCGGCCTGCGCGACCACGTGTTCTGGCAGTCGGCCGCCGTGCGCGGCGACCATCACGCCGAGTGGCAGCGCTTCGCCGACGCCATGGCCGCCTGCGACGCGCGCCGTCCGGCCCCGGAACTGGCGGCCCGGCGCCATGCGTACCTCGCGCTGCTGCTGCGCCTGGCCGACGGCGAGCGCGACGTGATCAGCGCGCTGCAGCGCCACGGCGCCTGCGACGCGGGCATGCACGTCGAGATCGCGCTGGCCGCGCTGGCCGGCGAGCACGTCGACCTGGCCGAGCAGAGCCTGCAGCGCGGCCGCCACGCCGATCCGCGCGACCGGCGCTGGAACCTGGACCTGCGCTATTGCCAGGCCAAGATCGCGATGCTGAAAGGCGACGGCGCCGCCGCCCTGAAGGCCTATGCCGCCTACACGGCCGAGGCGTTGCAATGCCTGCGCAGCGAGACGCAGGTAATCAAGCCGCTGGACGGCATGGCGCCGCCGGTCGCGCAGCCCAGCGACGACATCAGCGCGCGCCTGCCCGCCAGGTACCGCCGCGCCTACCGCTACATCGCCGACCACTACCGCAACAACGACCTGTCCACGGGCGAGATCGCGGCCCACATCGGCGTCACCGAACGGGCGCTGCAACTGGCGTTCCGCGAAAACCTCGGCATGTCGCCGACGGCCGTGCTGCGGCGCATGCGGCTGGACGCCGTGCGCGCCGAGCTGCTGGCCGAGGACGGCGCCGGCGACGGCATCCTCAAGACGGCCAACC
Source organism: Massilia sp. P2_C2 (assembly GCF_056404615.1). NCBI lineage: Bacteria > Pseudomonadati > Pseudomonadota > Betaproteobacteria > Burkholderiales > Oxalobacteraceae > Massilia > Massilia sp. P2_C2. The sequence goes on from NZ_JBFUDR010000271.1 coordinate 7,743, forward strand.
GGCTCGGCCTGAAGAGCCGCTCGTCGCTGATCCGCGGCTACCGCAAGCAATTCAACGAAGCGCCGTCGGCCAGCGTGTGCCGCTGAGCGCCGTTTTTGACCCACAGGAATCCCATGCACAAGCGTTTTACGACCGGCGCCGCGCTGCTGGCGCTCTGTCTCGCCTGCGCCGTCCCGGCGCACGCCGCCGGCCGGGCCATCCCCTGGCGCACCGGCACCTTCAAGTACGTCGCCGATCACAAGGACGTCAAGGACATCCTGCGCGAACTGGCCGCCAGCCAGAACGTGATGGCGTCGATCTCGACCCAGGTCGAGGGCAACGTCACGGGCAGCTTCGCCGAGTCGCCGCAGCGCTTCCTCGACCACCTGGCCGCGTCGTTCGGCTTCGTCTGGTACTACGACGGCACCGTGCTGTACGTGGCCGGCGCCAACGAAGTGAAAAGCGTGTCGATCGGCCTCACGCACGCCCACCCGGCCGACCTGCGCAGCGCCGTCGCGCGCCTGCGCATCGCCGACCCGCGCTTTGCCATCGTCTACGACGACCCGACCAACACGGTGCTGGTGTCCGGGCCGCCGCGCTACGTCGAGCTGGTGAGCGAACTGGCGCGCAAGATCGACGTCGACCACCAGCAGCGCCGCACGCTGGAAGTACGCGTGTTCCCGCTGAAGTACGCGTGGGCGGCCGACCACGCGCTGCGCGTGGGCGGACAGCAGGTCACGCTGGTCGGCGTGGCCAACATCCTGCGCAGCATGTACCAGAAAAACGCGGCGACGCCGGCGCTCGCGGCGGCGCCGGCGGGCCCGGTGACGCGCGTCGGCAGCGCCGCGCCCAGAAACG
>NZ_JBFUDR010000272.1:0-8548 GCF_056404615.1 Massilia sp. P2_C2
TCCCCGACCCCCCGACCTGGACTCGAACCAGGGACCTGCGGATTAACAGTCCGTCGCTCTACCGACTGAGCTATCAGGGAATAGTGTTGCTATTATAGCCCCTCACCAAGGGCTTGCACAGTTGGCGCGCCAACCGTGCGGAATTCTGGCTCCCCGACCTGGACTCGAACCAGGGACCTGCGGATTAACAGTCCGTCGCTCTACCGACTGAGCTATCAGGGAATTGGTGGGGGCCTGAATAACCTGCTGCGCGTTGCATTTCCGGTCTGCGATGCTCGCCGTACCGAAGTACGGCTGCGCTTCTCGACCGGAACTGCTGCCGCTCGCGACGGTTCTTCAGAGCCCCGATACGCTAACAATGATTGCTTAGCGGAAGGCCGAGAGTTTAGAGAACTTTTGCGATGGCGTCAACGACGCGATCGATGTTCTTCGAGTTCAGCGCGGCCACGCAGATGCGGCCGGTGTCCACGGCGTAGATCGATTCGGCGCGCAGCTTCTCGACCTGGTCCTTGGTCAGGCCCGAGTACGAGAACATGCCGACCTGCTCGCGGACGAATTCGAAATCGCTGCCCGGGGCTTTTTCGGCCAGCTTCTTGACCAGCTCGTCACGCATCTGCTTGATGCGCACGCGCATGCCGGCCAGTTCGTCTTCCCACAGCTGGCGCAGTTCCGGCGTGGACAGGACGGTCGCGACGACCTTGCCGCCGTGGGTCGGCGGGTTCGAGTAGTTGGTGCGGACGACGCGCTTCAGCTGCGACAGCAGGCGGGCAGCCTCTTCCGCGGTCGCTGCGACGACGGACAGTGCGCCAACGCGCTCGCCGTACAGCGAGAACGACTTCGAGAACGAGTTCGACACCAGCAGCGGGCCGGCCGTGTCGGCGAAGCGGCGCACGACGGCGCCGTCTTCCGCGATGCCGTCGCCGAAGCCCTGGTAGGCCATGTCGAGGAACGGGATCAGGCCGCCGTCACGCACGGCCTGGATCACCTGGCCCCACTGGTCGGCGTTCAGCTCGGCGCCGGTCGGGTTGTGGCAGCAGGCGTGCAGGACGACGACGGCGCCTTCCGGCATCGCTTTCAGCGAGGCCAGCATGCCTTCGAAGTTGACGCCGTGGGTGGCCGGGTCGTAATAGGTGTAGTTGTTGACGGTGAAACCGGCGCTTTCGAACAGCGCGCGGTGGTTTTCCCAGCTCGGGTCGCTGATGTAGACTTGCGAGTCCGGCGAGAAGCGTTTCAGGAAATCGGCGCCGATCTTCAGCGCGCCGGTGCCGCCCAGGGCTTGCACCGTGACGGCACGCTTCTCTTGAATTACGGCGCTGTCGGCACCAAATACGAGTTCTTGCACAGCCTTGTCGTACGCACCCAGGCCTTCGATCGGCAGATAGGTACGGGGCGTCGGCTGCTCCATCAACTTCGCTTCCGCTTTCTGAACACATTCCAGCAGCGGCACTTTCCCGTTGTCGTCGTAATAGACGCCCACACCCAGGTTGATCTTGGCGGGGTTAGTGTCTGCATTGAAAGCTTCGGTGATGCCGAGAATCGGATCGCGGGGAGCCATGGCGATGGCGCTGAAGATGCTTGCAGGAGCTGGGGAATTCATCGTGATAAACTTGGTTTGTCGGCTGGGTTTCGCAGCGGTTGAATAGATAGGCGGCCTCGAACAGTGCGAGGCCGCAGGCGGATTCTCATTCTAGCAAAGGTCTGATCCAATGGCAGATTTATCGGTTGCAAATTCACCAGCACCTACCGTCATCACGTTCCCGGATTCCCCGTTCAAGCTCCATCAACCCTTCCCGCCGGCGGGCGACCAGCCCACCGCGATCCAGGGTCTCGTCGAGGGCATCGAGGATGGCCTGATGTACCAGACGCTGCTCGGCGTGACCGGTTCCGGCAAGACCTATACGATGGCCAACGTGATCGCCCGCTCGGGCCGTCCGGCCATCGTGTTCGCTCCGAACAAGACGCTCGCAGCCCAGCTGTACGCGGAATTCCGCGAGTTCTTCCCGCAGAACGCCGTCGAATATTTCGTCTCGTACTACGATTACTACCAGCCGGAAGCCTATGTGCCGCAGCGCGACCTGTTCATCGAAAAGGACTCGTCGATCAACGAGCACATCGAGCAGATGCGCCTGTCGTGCACGAAATCGCTGATGGAACGGCGCGACGTCGTCATCGTCGCGACCGTGTCGGCCATCTATGGTATCGGTAACCCGAACGAGTACCACAAGATGATCCTGACGTTGCGCACGGGCGACAAGGTCGCGCAGCGCGACGTCATCGCGCGCCTGATCCAGATGCAGTACACGCGCAACGAAATGGACTTCGCGCGCGGCACGTTCCGCGTGCGCGGCGACACCATCGACATCTTCCCGGCGGAACACGCGGAACTCGCGATCCGCGTCGAGATGTTCGACGACGAGATCGAATCGCTGCAGTTATTTGATCCCTTGACCGGCAAGGTGCGCCAGAAGATCCCGCGCTTCACCGTGTACCCGGGCTCGCACTACGTCACCGGCCGCGCCACCGTGCTGAAGGCCGTCGACTCCATCAAGGCCGAGCTGCGCGACCGCCTCGAAGAATTCCGCCAGCAGGGCAAGCTGCTGGAAGAACAGCGCCTGGAGCAGCGCACCCGCTTCGACCTGGAGATGCTGGCCGAAGTCGGATTCACCAAAGGCATCGAGAACTATTCGCGCCACCTGTCCGGGTCGATGCCCGGCGAGCCGCCGCCCACGCTGATCGACTATCTGCCGAAGGACGCGCTGATGTTCATGGACGAGTCGCACGTGATGATCGGCCAGCTGAACGCGATGTACAACGGCGACCGCTCGCGCAAGGTGAACCTCGTCGACTACGGTTTCCGCCTGCCGTCCGCGCTCGACAACCGGCCGCTGAAATTCTCGGAATTCGAGAGCAAGATGCGCCAGTGCATTTTCGTGTCGGCGACGCCGGCCGATTACGAAAAGGAAAAAGCCGACAACGTGGTCGAGCAGGTCGTGCGGCCGACGGGCCTCGTCGACCCGCAGGTCATCGTGAAACCCGCGCGTTCGCAGGTGGACGACCTGATGGGCGAGATCACGGACCGCATCAAGAAGGACGAGCGCGTGCTGGTCACCACGCTGACCAAGCGCATGGCCGAGCAGCTGACGGAATACCTGTCCGACCACGGCATCAAGGTGCGCTACCTGCACAGCGACATCGACACGGTGGAGCGCGTGGAGATCCTGCGCGACCTGCGCCTGGGCACGTTCGACGTCGTCGTCGGCATCAACCTGCTGCGCGAGGGCCTCGACCTGCCGGAAGTGTCGCTCGTGGCCGTGCTCGACGCCGACAAGGAAGGCTTCCTGCGGTCGGAGCGCTCGCTGATCCAGACCATCGGCCGCGCGGCCCGTAACCTGAACGGCGTGGCGATCCTGTACGCGGACCATGTCACCGATTCGATGAAGCGCGCGATCGACGAGACGGAACGCCGCCGCGCCAAGCAGATCGCGTTCAACGAAGCGAACGGCATCACGCCGAAGGGCGTGCAGAAGAAGATCAAGGAAATGATCGACGGCGTGTACAGTGCGGCTGCGCAGAAGGCCATGCTGAACGACAACGGCTTGTCGGAAGAAGCCGCCAAGGTCGAGGGCATGAGCGAGAAGCAGATTTCGAAAGAGATCAAGCGCCTCGAAAAGCTCATGGTCGACCACGCCAAGAACCTGGAGTTCGAAAAGGCGGCGCAGGTGCGCGACCAGTTACACGTCCTGAAGCAGCAGGCATTCGGTGCGCCGGGGGCGGACAACGTCGTGTCCATTCTCGGCAAGTGATTGATGCTGGGGGCATCAATCACGCACTGTGCTCGCCCTGCCCTGTGCAGTAATCGATGAATGCCCGCAACTTCGCGGGCATTTGTCGTCTTGTCGGGTTCGAACAGTTAATCTGGAACTTCGGTAACTTTGCGCGATCATAGGCAATATGCACGAGTTCATTCCGATCAGCACAGCCGACAAGCCGCTGGTTGGACGACCAGGATGACTGTAAAGGATGTTCAATGCTCGCAGCGCACCGCATCCGGCTGGACCCGAACAACATACAGGCGACCTACCTGGCGCGCGCTGCGGGCACCGCCCGCTTCGCGTACAACTGGGCGCTGGGCGAGTGGCAAAAACAATATGAAGCCTGCAAGGCCGACCCGACGCTGACCAGGCCCTCCGAAGCGGCGTTGCGGCGCCAGCTTAACAGCATCAAGCGCGACCAATTTCCCTGGATGATGGAAGTCACCAAGAACGCGCCGCAGATGGCCATCGTGCAGTTGGGACGGGCCTTCGAGAACTTCTTCGCCGGGCGCGCCCGTTATCCAAGATTCCGCAGGAAAGGACCGGATGACCGGTTCACGATCAGCAATGATCAATTCCGAATTAAAGGCCGGCATATCCGCATTCCGAAACTGGGATGGGTCCGCATGCGCGAGGCGCTACGCTTCGCGGGCAAGCTCGTGTCGGCTTCGGTCGCGCGCGTTGCCGACCACTGGTATGCCAGCATTACCGTCGATACTTCCGACCCACCTGTGCCGCCTGTCGAGAGCCAAGACGCGGTCGGGGTGGACCTGGGCATCAAGGCGCTGGCTACCCTGTCGACCGGCGAAACGTTTCAGGGCCCGAAGGCTTTGCGCACCTTGTTGACACGGTTACGGCGGCGGTCGCGTGCCCTGTCCCGTAAAGTTAAAGGTTCGCGTAATCGCGTCAGGGCGAAGCTGAAACTGGCGAGGCTGCATGAGCGGATCGCCAACATTCGCCGCGACAGCTTGCACCAACTGAGCACCTGCATCACGCGCCGCTTTCACATGATCGGCATCGAGGATCTCAACGTCAAGGGCATGCTGGGCAACCGGCACCTGGCGCGGGCCATCGCCGACATGGGCTTTTATGAACTACGCCGCCAGCTCGAGTACAAGGTGGCCTGGCGTGGCGGGCAAGTCGTGCTGGTCGATCGTTGGTTCCCGAGCAGCAAGCTGTGTTCATGTTGCGGCTACCGACTGGAGTCCCTCGGTCTGGATATGCGGCGCTGGACCTGCCCAGGTTGCGGGGCGTCGAACGACCGCGACGTGAACGCGGCGATCAATCTGAGGAATGTGGCGGTTAGTTCGACCGCATCAGCCTGTGGAGGGGAAGGCGCTGGCCCTGCGCGCGAGCGCAGGGTGAAACCGGCCCCGGCGAAGCAGGAATCCAACGGCAAAGTTTACTATGGCTAACTTTGCGTAAGTTTGGAAGAACGGCATGATGTACGGCGGCGCCAGCGTGGGCGACAAGCCGGCGGGCTATCGCGCACAGGTAGCCGTGGAAGGCGCGGGCAGCGGCGTCGCCTGAAGCGCGCCGCCGTCGGCGCCACCGTCAGGCCGCTTCAGCCGCCTTGCGCCGCCGCGTCACCGCCAATGCGGCGAAGCCGGCGCCCAGCAGCATCAGGCTGGCCGGCTCCGGAATGGCCGACCGCGCCGTGCCGGAAAAGCCGGCGCTGCCCACGAGGAACGTGCCCGCCAGGCGCAGGTCGTACGTGCCGCTGGAGATCCGGCCGGCGCCGACCACGACATCGTCTTTCAGGGTCAGCGCCAGCGCGTCGATCGGCGTCACGAGATCGCCGGCGAAGAAGCCGAGGTCCGTGAAGCGCAGCGTGTCGTCGCGGTCCGGGCGCACGATGAAGTTGAAGTCGGCGTTCTCGGGCGGCGTGTTGAACAGGAAGTCGTACTCGAACGTGTCGCCGGCCATGGCGTCCGGTTCGGCGACGCCGAAGAACCAGGCCTGCGACACGTACTGGTCGAAGTCGGGTACCACGAAGTACATGCCGCTGAACGTCGGGGTGGCGTGGGCGTTGAAGACGGCGCAGGTGGCGAGCACGAGGCCGAGCAGGCAGTGTTTGATCGATTTCATTGCTGTCTTTCGAAAATTAAAAGGCTCACAGGTTCGCAGGTTCACAGGTTCACAGGTTCACGCCGAGGGCGCGCGCCAGGTTCGTCACGTCGAGCGAGCCGAGGCCCGTCGCCGGGTTGAACGTGTTCGTGCTCTTGTAGTACAGGTTGGTGCCGGCCGTGATCGCGCGGAACGGCGACCGGACGCCGTAGCCATACGTCTTGAACGCGCCGTACAACTGCGGGTGCAGCAGGCCCAGGCGGCTGTTCTTCCCGGCGGCGATCAGGGTGAAGATGCCGTTCAGCTGCGGCGCGACGAAGCTCGTGCCGCCGCTGCCGGCGCCCCATTGCCCTTCGAAATACACGAGGTAGCCGCTGTACGGGTCGGCGTTCAGCGACACGTCCGGCAGGTTGCGGCCAGGGACGCCCGCGGGCAGGTCGATCAGGTATTCGTAGCCCGGCCCCGGGTCGCCCAGCACCGACGCCTTGCAGTACAGGCTCTGCGCCGCGGCGCTCGTCGCCACGCCGGCCAGGCCGCCCTGGTATGCGGGCCGGCCGAAGTCGACGCTGACGCCGCCGCCACCGCCTACCGCGAAGTAGTCCGTGTAATACCTGGTCTGGCCGTAGTACTGCGCGATGTAGCTGCGCAGGTAGTCCCAGGCCCAGGCGCGCTCGGTCGGGATCGTGATGGTGCCGTAGCGGTGCACCTGCGTATGCGGCAGCGTGGTGCCGCCGGCCGCCAGCACGGCGGTGTCGGACGCCGGATGGTCAGTGGACAGCAACGTGGTGCAGGCGGGATACGGGAAATTGCGGTTGATGTCGAAGGCACCAGAATCGCCCGACGCGGCGATCACGGGAATGCCCTGCAGCGCGGCCTGGACGAATACGGCGTGATAGGCCGCCAGTTCCGCGCCGCTGTTGAAGATCTCGGCCGCGCCCCAGCTGACGGACAGCGTATCGACGACGTTCTCGTCGACGGCCGTCGCAAACATATCCAGGAAACCATTGCCCTCGTTGGGGGCGAGGTAGACGCGGATGTTGGCGCCCGGCGCCACGCCGCCCGATTGCTGGATGTCGAGCGTCGTCTCGCCGGCGCCGTCGCTGCCCGGACCGTCATCCGGCAACGGACCGCCGTCGACGGGCACGTCGGTGATGCGGTTCGGCGCCACGGTCAGGCCCAGCGCATTCCAGTACGCGTAGGCATCCGACTGGCGGTAGCCGGCCAGGGTGGCGATGCCGATGGTCTTGCCGGCCCCCGTCACGCCGGCCGAGTACAGCGGGGTGACGTTGTACCTGGCGGCCAGGTCGAGCACCGTGTACTCGCCCGGCAGCGATGCGGCCGTGGCGCTCGGGACGCGGCTCGGCACCAGCTTCGATTCGCCGGTCGCGACACCCGACGCCGGCTGGCGCGTGAGATTGCTGCGGAACAGCGGGCGGCCGTTCAGGCCATGCACGGCCGTGACGATGCCGGCCAGGTTGGCGGGCATGGCCGTCGCGCCGGCCGGGGCCTCCCAGGTGCGGCCCAGCGACTGGTAAGCGTGTATCGGGCTGCCGAACACGGCGGCCAGTTGCGCGTTCGTGCCCTTCGCGGAAATCAACAGGTTGTTCGCATAGACCTTCGTCACCGTCAGCCCCTGGGCCTTCAGGAAGTTGACGACCTGGGCGACCGTCGTCGCGTCCTGGCCGTACAGGGCGCCCACCTGCCCCGGCGTCAGGAACTTGTGATAGTGCGGACTGGACGGATCGACGAGCGACGCGGCATGCGCTTCCATGGCGGCACTGTCCCGGACGGCCAGCGACAGCGTGACCTGCCTGACTTCGGACTGGGGCGCGAGGCCGAGATCGACGATGCGCGCGTCGCGGTCGAACTTGAACTCGGTGGAGGTGGTGGCACCGTATGCCAGCGAACTCGTCAGCAAACCGATGGCAACGGCGATTGCGGTGAAGGTTTTCAATGCGGACTCCCTGTTGGATGAATAAGGAAGCTGCCGGTAACGGCAGTGCATCGAAGCCACAAGCAAGGTACATGCCATTTTTTCAATCAATAGATATTCCCCCAAATATTCAGAGACTTGTCATCCTGAGGTCATCTTTTTGTGTCATAAAAATTGTATCTCTGTAAATTTCTCCGACACATATGTATTTGATTGCAATCAAAATGTTTCATGTGATTTTCGAATAGGCGTAACATCAACCGAACACGCACGACGGCACGATGACTGTTCCGATCAATGAACGACATCGACCGGCGGGGTGCACATAAGACGTTGGATGAAGGTGACAGACTGCGCCGTAGCGCATCACAGCGGCGGCACGGCGTCCGCCGTCCGGTAGCGCCCCACGAAGGCCGCCAGTTCCTTCGAGTGATAGCCCTGCGCCAGCGTCTCCAGGCGCGCTGCGAACGGCGCATAGGCCGGGTCGAGCGCGCGCAGGTGGTTGGCCCGTTCGCGGATCTCGCGCATGCTGCCGATCTGCGCCAGTTGCCACAGCGTCTCGATCTCCTGGGCGGGCGGCGCGACCATGTCGACACCTTCCTCGACGCCCGCGCCCGGTTCCTGCGCCGGTTTTCCGAAGGTCCATTGCAAGGACAATAGCGTGCCGATGGTGCGCAGCAAGTCATCGTGGTCGACCGGCTTGGCAAGGAAGGCATCGGCGCCCGCTTCCCGGCAG
>NZ_JBFUDR010000273.1:0-8529 GCF_056404615.1 Massilia sp. P2_C2
ATATTCTGTAGGGTGGGCACCCCTGTGCCCACGCGTAACGCTTGCATCACCGTTGGCATCGCGTGGGCACAGGGTGCCCACCCTACGAAAAAATTCCCGGCTTGTGACCAGTCTGCCATTGAATTGCCCCACCCGCGATCCACATACGGAACGCACCCGTCGTCCTGGCGCGGCAGCGATTGACAAGTCGTCATATCAAGCCAACAAGCCCGCCACACATTTTCGCACCCCGGCATACCACTGTAAATAAAAACAGGTAAACTAGTGCGCTTTCCCGTTCGGCCCGCTCATCGGCATCCCGTGCGCCGGCCCCGCAACCATTCGAAAGCCTTCAAACAACAATGGAAGAAATCCGTATCCGCGGCGCCCGCACGCACAACCTCAAGAACATCAACCTCGACCTGCCGCGCAACAAGCTGATCGTCATCACCGGCCTGTCGGGTTCCGGCAAGTCGTCGCTCGCGTTCGACACGCTGTACGCCGAAGGCCAGCGCCGCTACGTCGAATCGCTGTCCGCCTATGCGCGCCAGTTCCTGCAGCTGATGGAAAAGCCGGACGTCGACATGATCGAGGGCCTGTCGCCCGCCATCTCCATCGAGCAGAAGGCGACGTCGCACAACCCGCGCTCGACCGTCGGCACCGTCACCGAAATCCACGACTACCTGCGCCTGCTGTACGCACGCGTCGGCACGCCGTACTGCCCGGACCACCCGGAAGAGCCGCTGGCCGCCCAGACCGTGTCGCAGATGGTCGATGCCGTCCTGGGCATGCCGGAAGGTACCAAGCTGATGATCCTGGCGCCCGTCGTCGCGAATCGCAAGGGCGAGCACAGCGACCTGTTCGAAGGGATGCAGGCCCAGGGCTTCGTGCGCTTCCGCATCCAGAGCGGCACGCACGCGGCCAAGATCTACGACGTGGACGACCTGCCGAAACTGAAGAAGACGGAAAAGCACACGATCGACGTCGTCATCGACCGCGTCAAGGTCAATGCCGAGATCAAGCAGCGCCTCGCCGAAAGTTTCGAGACCGCGCTGCGCATCGCCGACGGCCGCGCCGTCGCGTACGAGATGGACACGGAGAAGGAGCACATCTACTCGAACAAGTTCGCGTGCAACGTCTGCGGTTATTCGCTGCAGGAGCTGGAGCCGCGCCTGTTCTCGTTCAACAACCCGATGGGCGCCTGCCAGGAATGCGATGGCTTGGGCCATATCGAATTCTTCGATCCGAAGCGCATCGTCGCGTTCCCGAACCTGTCGCTGGCGTCCGGCGCCGTGAAGGGGTGGGACCGCCGCAACCAGTTCTACTTCCAGATGCTGACGAGCCTCGCGTCGCACTGTGGCTTCGATCTCGACAAGCCGTTCGAGCAGCTGCCGAAGCCCGCGCAGGACGTCGTGCTGTTCGGCTCCGGCAAGACGTCGGTGCCGTTCGCCTACGTGAACGAGCGTGGCCGCACGGTGATCCGCGAGCACACGTTCGAGGGTGTCGTGAACAACCTGCAGCGCCGCTACCGCGAGACGGATTCGATGGCCGTGAAGGAAGAGCTGGCGAAATTCATCAACGAGAAGGAATGCCCGTCCTGCGGCGGCGCGCGCCTGCGCACGGAAGCCCGCTACGTCAAGATCGGCGCCGGCCAGCAGCAGCGCGCCATCTATGAAGTCGCGAAGACGCCGCTGCGCGATTGCCTGACCTACTTCGACGATCTGAAACTGACCGGCGCGAAGAAGGACATCGCCGAGCGCGTGATCAAGGAAATCGTCGCGCGCCTGAAATTCCTGAACGACGTCGGCCTCGACTACCTGTCGCTGGACCGCAGCGCCGACACGCTGTCGGGCGGCGAAGCGCAGCGCATCCGTCTTGCGTCGCAGATCGGCTCCGGCCTCACGGGCGTGATGTACGTGCTGGACGAGCCGTCGATCGGCCTGCACCAGCGCGATAACGACCGCCTGATCGCCACCTTGAAACACCTGCGCGACATCGGCAACAGCGTGCTGGTCGTCGAGCACGACGAGGATGCGATCCGCACCGCGGACTACATCGTCGACATGGGCCCGGGCGCGGGCGTGCACGGCGGCGCCGTGATCGCCGAGGGCTCGCTCAAGGACATCATGAAGAGCAAGGAGTCGCTGACGGCGGCCTACCTGTCCGGCAAGAAGAAGATCCACGTGCCGAAGAAGCGCACGCAGGCCGACCCGGACCGCCAGCTCGTCATCACGGGCGCGACCGGCAACAACCTCAAGAATGTCTCGCTGGAGCTGCCGGTGGGCCTGCTCACCTGCGTGACGGGCGTGTCGGGTTCGGGTAAATCGACGCTGGTGAACGACACGCTGTACCCGGCGCTGTCGCGCCACCTGTACGGTTCGCAGACGGAACCGGCGCCGCACGACGCCATCCACGGCCTGGAGCACTTCGACAAGGTGATCTCGGTCGACCAGGCCCCGATCGGCCGTACGCCGCGTTCGAACCCGGCCACGTACACGGGCGTGTTCACGCCGATCCGCGACCTGTTCTCGACGGTGCCGACCGCGAAGGAACGCGGCTACTCGGCGGGCCGCTTCTCGTTCAACGTCAAGGGCGGCCGCTGCGAGGCGTGCCAGGGCGACGGCGTGATCAAGGTCGAGATGCACTTCCTGCCGGACGTGTACGTGCCCTGCGACGTCTGCCACGGCAAGCGCTACAACCGCGAGACGCTGGAAGTCGAGTACAAGGGCAAGAACATCACCCAGGTGCTGGAGATGACGGTCGAGGACGCGCACGAGTTCTTCAAGCCCGTGCCGGTCATCGCGAGGAAGCTGCAGACGCTGCTGGACGTGGGCCTCGGCTACATCAAGCTGGGCCAGAGCGCGACCACGCTGTCGGGTGGCGAAGCGCAGCGTGTGAAGCTGTCGCTGGAGCTGTCCAAGCGCGACACCGGCCGCACGCTGTACATCCTCGACGAGCCGACGACGGGCCTGCACTTCGCCGACATCGACCTGCTGCTGAAGGTGATCCACCGCCTGCGCGACCAGGGCAACACGCTCGTCATCATCGAGCACAACCTGGACGTCATCAAGACGGCTGACTGGATCGTCGACCTGGGTCCGGAAGGCGGCGCGGGCGGCGGCACGATCGTCGCGCACGGCACGCCGGAAGACGTGGCGGCGAATCCGGACAGCGTCACGGGCAAGTATCTCAAGCCGTTGCTCAAGGCGTAAACGGCGCGCGCCGGCGCGGCGGATCCGTCACGGGTCGTCGCGCCGGTAATCGAGCACGATCGGCGTATCGTTGCCCAGCGCGTCGTCATGGAGCGGGGCATAAAACGTCATCGCGCGCCAGCCCAGCTTCAATGCAACTGGCTGGCCGTCACGCAGGACGGTGGCGGATTTGAGCCTGCGCCGGACGTGGATCGGCATGCCGAAATTCTTCGAGCGGCACGGGCTCCCCATCAGCTTCATCGCGACCTTGAGCGCGAAGGGTATGTCGTCGTACTCCAGCCTCCACCCCATCTCGCACTCCAGCCGCAGGTCGCCGAGCCGGCGGCTGGACGCATCGACGCCCTCGGTTTCGACCAGCGACACCAGAATCACGTCGCCGCGTTTCGCGCCGATGCGCAGCTCGACATCATCCCCCAGCTCTGGCACCACTGCGGGCAATTCGAAGACGCCATCGCCGTCCTGCGGGATGGTGATATGACCGTTGGAGCCGGCTATCGTGATCGGCAACGGCGCGGTGACAGGTGTCCCATCCCTGGCAAACAGCGCCCACCGCATGCGCGCCTGCGGCGCTAGCTACGGGTTGTCGTGTTGCGCGGTGAGCGCCTTCCGGATATTGCGGTACGCCGTCCTGTAGGCATCCTTCATGGACGAGACCACGACTTGCGGCGGCGGTTGTTCTTCCGGGGCAGGCGCAGCCGCGTCCTCTTGGGCAGACAGGGGCGCGCATGCGATCAGGCAGGCAACCACGAGGGGAGCATATGCATTTGGCGTGTGGTGCATGATGGATGGTTATCGATAACAATTCATCGTGCAGTATTGATCGGCAACCGGAGGCTGTCAAGCAACCACGTTTCTATTCCGCCGTGTAGAACGGCTGGCGAATGCGGACCGGCCGCACGTCCATCCTGATCCGATAGATCGAATACGCATCCTCGCGGTTCGTCACGTACTCCGCACTGTCCGGCACGCGCGTGAACGTGAACTCGAAGCCGCGTTCCGGCGACGGGCTGTCCGGCCCCTCGAACGCGACGCCGACGGCGCGCTGCAGATCGCTGTCCGCGAGCTTCTCCAGCAGGTCGGCGACCGCCGTGTTGCCGAGGATGTCCGTATAAAAAATCGGTGGACGGTGCTCGACGAACTTCCGGTCCACGGGCTCCTTGCCCGGCCCCGGCACATACGTGCGCGTGGCGAGGTTGAAGCGGTCGCCGCTGTCCAGGTAGCTGATGCGCGCATTGGACAGGTTGAAGCCGGGCTGCGTCCTGTCCGTAGTCGCTTGGGACAAGTCCAGCACGAGCGCACCCCGGTAGCCGATCACCGTGACGTCACGTGACGGTCCCACCAAGGCGGCCGTGAYGACCGCCGCCGTGACGACGGCCGCCGTGTTCTCGTCGATCCCGAGCCCGAGCGTATAGCCCTTGGCCAGCATCGCCGGCAGCATGCGCGCGAAGCGGCCGCGCGCGAGCAGGTGCTGGTCGACGAAGACGTCGGTGCCGATGAAGCCCAGGCCCGGCGCGATGTCCTTGCCGTCCGCCACGCCGTTCTTCAGCACCGGCATCACGTCCAGCGGCGGATCGTTGAACATCGTACTGCTCATGATGGCGGCGCCGGCACTGGTGCCCGCGATGACGCCGCCGCGCCGGTACAGCGCCCACAGCGCGTCCAGCACGGCCGTGTTGCTGCCGTCCGCATGCCGCAGCGAACCCGTGATGCGGGCTTGATCTCCGCCCGTGAAGAACACGCCGCCGGCCTTGCGGATGGCATCGGCCAATGCAGGATCGTCGGCGGCCTTGCGTGCGTCCGTCCCGGCCAGCAACGGCGCGACCGGCACGACGAACGGCCGCGCGCCGTAGCGCGTCAGCGCGTCCGCCGTGAGTTGCGCCTCCTTCGCCGGGTTCTGGGCGGCCGTCGGCAGCACGGCGATGCGTGCGCCCTTCCCGCCCGCCAGGGAAACGATCCGCTCCCACACCTCGGCATTGTTGACGCGCAGGCCGCCGCCGATGATGACGAGCGAGCCCCTGGGACGGTCCGGCGCGGCGGCCGCCCATGCGCTGACGCCCGCGAGCGCCAGCACGAAGCACAGGCGCTTCAACATGTCAGCGGAACGAATAATTCACGCTCACGAACGCGCTGCGCCCGCGCGGGTCCGTGTAGCTCGGGTCATACCCCGCCAGGAAGAAATACGCCTGGTTCGAGAACGGCGGATCCGCGTTGAACAGGTTCAGCACGCCGGCCCTGACCCTGAGCTGCTTGCTGACCGTCCAGCTGCCCGTCAGGTCCCACAACGAGTAATACTTCACGTGGTTCGGCGGCAGGAGCTGGTCCGTGTACGGGTCGTACGTGGTGTTCTGGTCCGTGTAGCCGGTCGAGTACTGGTTCGCCAAGGTGAGCGCGAGCGGGCCGTTGTCCCATTCGAAGTTGACGCGGTGGCGCCATTTCTGGATCACCTGGTCATTCAGGAACACGCCCAGGTTGCTGCGGAACGGTTCCGCAGGACCGAACTGGCGGTCGTAGTGCAGGATCAGGGTGCCGGACAGGTTGACGCCGAACCGTCCCCAGGCCCCGCGCTCGCTGTGCCATTCGCCGCCGATGTCGAAGCCCGACGTCTTGAGCTTGCCCTGGTTTTCCTTCATCAGGAGGATGCTGGAGATGAAACCATCCTCGTCGCGCTGGATGTACTTGCCGTTGTACGCGRCCGGGTTTTCGATGATGACCTGTTCGCCCAGGGTGCTGATCACGTCGCGCTTCTCGATGTTCCAGTAGTCGATCGAGAGGCTCGTGCGCTTGACCGGTTCGAACACGGCGCCCAACGTGAACTGGCGCGATTTCTCCGGCTTGAGGTTCGGGTTCGAGCGGCGCTCGACGTCCCACTGGTCGGTACACGTGTCGATGCTGCCTTCCTGCTTGACGCACTGCGGGTCGGTGAGGATGCCGGCCGTCGTGCCGAAGATGGTCGGGCGCTTCAGGTCCGACAGCGACGGCGCGCGGAAGCCCGTGCCGGCCGACGCGCGCAGCAACAGCGATTGCAGCGGCTGCCAGCGCAGCCCGATCTTCGGATTCGTCGTGTTCCCCACTTCGCTGTAGTGGTCCCAGCGCAGCGCGAACTGCATCTCCAGCTCTTTCGTGAACGGCGCGACGACCTCGGTGAACACGGACGCCACCTTGCGCGTATTGTCCGCCGTCTCGACGTCGGCCAGTTCGCCGGCCGGGATCGTGCTGTCGCGGTCGCCGGCGATGTTGTTCGACCGGAGGAGGTCCGACGGCGTAAAGGTCTGGTGCTCGTGCCGCAGTTCGCCGCCGACGGCCAGCGCCAGATCGCCGCCGGCCAGGGTGGCCAGCGCACGCGACATCTTGCCGTCGAGCGAAGTGGACACGCCCTTCGCCTTTCTCGCCTCGTCATTGATCTTGATGCTGTCGATGAGGTCCAGGCCGGCCTGCGGCGACGGGCCGAACGGGTTGATCGTCCCGGCGCGCACGCCCGCTTCGAACTGGTCGTACAAGACGTAGCCGTTCACGTACTTGTCGACGGCGCGGTTTTCGGCACGGCCCAGCGCGACATCGTAGTCCCAGCCGGCCAGGGTGCCGGTTGCGCCCAGCAGCAGACGCTGTCCGGTACTCGTCACTTCGTTGCTGCGGTTGCCCGCTTCCTCCATGCGATAACGGATGCCGCTGAATGTGGCCGGCAGGCCGGGCGCCGACAGCGCCGTGCGATAGGCGTCCGGCAGGATGCTCACGGGAAGGCTGCGGATGCGCACCGGGTTCGGCGACAGCACGTACTTCGTCTTCGCCTCGCTCTGCACCAGCTCCGCGAACAACTGGTTGTCCGGGTTGAGCTGGAACGTGGCGCGGCCAATGAAACTGATCTTGCGCGAATCCGGATAGATCTCCGTGTCTTCCATGTAGTCGTAGCTGCAGCCGGCCACGCCGCCCGGCCCCTTTTCCGCATATACGGTGGCGGGCGGATTGCACTTCGGCGCGCTCGGATTGACGCGGCTGGCCGTGCTGCCGGCCGGCAGCAGGCCCGCGGAGATCAGCGCGGCACGCTGCGCGCCCGAGATGTCGATATTGGCCGGATAGGTATTGCTCGACATCTGCGCCGGCAAGGTGGTCGCGAGCGGGTGTTCCGAGATGAAGCGGCGCTGGCCCGAGCGCAGGCGGTCGAGCTGCTGCACGTCGAGCACGCCGAACACGTTGAAGCGGTCCGTGGACAAATCGCCCGTGCCCGCGCTGAGGCTCAGGGTGCGCTTGCCGGCGCCGCCCTGCTGGGTGCCCGCGGCCGACGCGGCCAGGTCGACACCCTGGTAATCCTTGCGCGTGATGAAGTTGATCACGCCGCCGATGGCATCGGTACCGTAGATCGCGGACGCGCCGTCCTTCAGCACCTCCACGCGCTGGATCGCGCCGGCCGGGATGTTGTTCAGGTCCACGCCCGCGTTGTCGCCGGGCGATGCGAAGTTGGCCAGGCGCCGGCCGTTCAACAGGATCAGCGTGGACGACACGCCGAGGCCGCGCAGGTTGGCGCCGTTCAGGCCGCGCTGGCCCGACGTGCCGTCCGAGATGCTGGGACCGTCCGTCAGCGGGGCCGTATTGGCGCTGATGTTCTTCACCAGTTCGGCGGCCGTCGTGGCGCCCATTTTCTCGATGTCTTCGCGCGTGATCAGCTGCACCGGCAGCGCGGTCTCGGTGTCGATGCGCTTGATCGACGAGCCGGTGATCTCGACGCGCTGCATCTTCGGCTCGTCCGCCTGCGCCTGCGCGTGCGCCTGTTGCGCCAGCAGGCTGATGGCGGCAAGGACGCTCGACGCCAGGATGGTCGGTTGCAGGGCTCTCGAAATATGCTTGGTCATGCAGTTCCCTCTCGTGTCTGGTGGTGACTCAGGACTTCTTCAGGACGGGGCGCTTGCGGGCGCCCTCTTTCTTCTGCGTGCTGCCGGTACGGATCTGATGTGCGCCGTAGAGATAGGCGGCAATGGCCTCGGTGTGGCGGGCCGCCTTGGCCACGTTGGCTGGATTGGACGTCATCAGCGACACGGCCAGCGCCTCGATGAWCGCGAGCGCGGCGCTCGAACTGCTGGGCAGCACGGGATGCGCGCTGGGCGCGTACAGCACGTGATGTCCCAGTTCGGCGAGCGGCGACGCCGGCGAATCCGTGATGGAGACGACGGTGGCGCCGCTGGCGCGCGCGGACCGCGTCAGCGACACGGCGTCGAGCGTGTAGCGCGGCAGGGAGATCACGACCAGCACGTCCTTCGCGCCGATGGTGGCGAGATGGCTCGCCGCGACTTCGGTGCCGCCGCTCGCCGCCGCTTCGACGACGTGGTGGCAGAACGGCTGCAAATGC
>NZ_JBFUDR010000274.1:0-8525 GCF_056404615.1 Massilia sp. P2_C2
CACATTAGGTTCTCGGCATACGACACGTCGACGATGGTACGTAATGCATCCGGCTCGGCGCGATAAGCGGCAGCAATGAAGTCTGTCTGCGCCCTAACTGCGTCCGCATCCCTACGCTTGACGGCCTCAGATGTCGTGTCAGCAAACGCCTCGACCCAGTTTAGTACTGTATTGTCGTCGGTCGGGTCCCATCCTCTCTCTCGAAGCCAATGATCGGTCAACGCTGCTTCAGTTGGAAAACGCAAACGGAGTGCAGCGACAAGAGATTTATTAGGATTTCGTAAACTCATGGAGCGAGAAAATCGCTAACGGTTCAGCATTAGGAAAACATGTTGCCACGCCGGGAAAATCGCCGGTTCTCCCTCTGAATTCATCTCCAACTTGTCTTATTCAGAGGTTCGCATGGCCCAAGCCGCCACGCTCCAGCCGGGGCAAATCCGTCATCTTTTTTGGAGCGTTGTTAACAATTAACAACGGGAATCGCCCCATTTGTCGGGTGGGGGCATAGTTAACACTATTCGAGCGGTGACCGCTGGCTGACAGGTATCGGGCCATCTGCCTCGGCGAATTCCGGCTTGCCGGTGTTCCAGAACGCGGCATAGCGGCGGGCAGTGCCAGGGAGCAAACGGCTACGGCGGCGAGCAGGGAAAAGCGATGCGGGCGGAAGCGGAAGTGGTCATGGGGTCGATCCTTCAGCTGTGGGTGAAATGGCGGGCGCCATCCGGATGATAGCGCCATCAATCGACATGATCAATGACCCGTAAGGAACGCCGCCTGCCGGTTGCGCGGCAGGCGGCCGCTTCGTACGGGTTCGCTACGACGGCGGATTGTAGGTATTCAGTTGCCCCCAGTAGGTCAGGCTCTGGCAGTAGCCGTTCGACACGCTCGAATCCGAACCGGTGCATCCGAACCGCGGCACGCAACTCAGAACCTGGATCGGCATGTCCGCCGCGATGGTGCCGCTCACCGCCGGGTATTGCGCCGCGATGTCGGCGCCCGCCAGCGCCGCGAAGTAGCTCGTGTACGACCCGGTCCACCATACCCGTGGCTGTACTTCCTCGGGCACGTCCAAGCCCTGCTTGATGGCAGCGTTGATGCAACTATCCACATCGAAGGTCTCGTCCAGCGCCATCAACATGATCCATAAGTTGAACAGGAACCAGGTGGCGGCCGCCGTGCTGTCGCCGCCTTGTGCGATCAATGTGTTGATATTGGCGGTAAACGTCCCGTTCACGATGGCGCTTTGCAATACCAGCGCCGTGGCAGGGCCCGCGTTGGACGCGCCGATCGCATCTAGCGCTGCCTGGGTGGGCGGATAGCCGTACATGAAGGTAGCCAGATAAGTCGCCGACAACCAGTCCTGCAACTGGCCGTTATAGGTCGCGAGGTCCGTGGTGAGCTGGTTGACGTTGACCTGTGCCGCGCCCGCCTGGTTGATTTGGTCTGTTAATGTCGCCAAACAAAATGTTCCCCACCAGCTCGAATTCATTGCCGGGTTGACCTGCTGCACCGCTTGCAGGATCGCCGCCGCCGTCGCGGATTGTGCGATGCCATTGAAGAAGGCGTCGTTGTAGCCGCTGTAGTTGCCCTGGTAGCTGTAGCTGGTCGAATCCAGCCCATCCCATTGGGTTGGCTGTTGGGCGACCGGATCGTTCGGCAGCGACGTGACCAGGAGGTTGACGATCCCGCCCCGATGCGCGTTTTGCCAGTCCATGGACCCGTAATAGGGCATCGCATCGATCAAGGTCGTCAGCGGGTCGGTATTCCCCCCGGCCGGAGCGACCAGCGGCACGATGCCATTCAGGGACGCGGCAACCTGTGCCTGGAGCTGCTGGAAACCGGTACTCATGACAGTTCCTTCGCGGCGGCGGCGACGATCTGGAAGGACGTCGTCGCGTTGCCCAACGCATTCGATACCGCCAGCGAGAACGCGGCGTTGAACGCCGTCGCGACCGTTCCATTCGGCGAAAACGTGCAGGTGTCGCTGTCGAAATTCAGGAACGGCGGCAGCGTCCCGGTGAGAACGAAGGTCAGCTTCGGACTGGGCATGACGCTGAAACTCGGGGAGAACGCCTCGTTCTGCGACGGTTTGTCGTTCACCGTGAAACAGAGATCCTTCATGCTGAAGTACGAGGACGACGGGGCGATGCCGGACATGGTGAGCGTGAACTGCGAGCCCGCCGCTGTCGAATAGCCCAGGCTGCTACCCGAAGCCGCCAGCCAGCCTGTCGCCCCCGCCGCGCTGTAATTGCCGGCACTGTCCGGAACGACCGGTTGCAACGTCAGCTGCAGGGTGGCCAGGTTCTGTCCATCTGGCGCCAGCGCCGCATTGCCGACCGGACTGGACAGCCATTTTTGCGTCGTCACCGTGACGCTGCCACCGGCAACCGTCGCCGTTCCCGTCGGCGTCCCGGGCATGAACACGACCGTGTCGTCGCTGAGCAGCGTCAGGCACAGCGGGACGACCGAATTCGAGCCGCTGTACGAGACCTTGGCATAGATGCCCGACAAGCCCTGGCTGTCCGTCTGGGTGAAGAACACCCATCCCGGAAGCGTGCTCGACGTGCCGCTGGCGATCGTGCCGTCCGCATTGCAGCCATAGAAGCTTCCATTGAGGCTCAACGTGAATCCGAGCAGCGTCAAACCGTCGACCGTGTACGGGATCACGTAATCGATGCTGCTCGCCCTTGCCGCGACCGTCAGCCCCGCGGGCTGGGCGTAGTCGCTGACGAATTCCTGCACCGGGTCGGGCGGTTTCTGGAACATTTCGTAGAGCGCAAGCGCGATACCGGCCACGGCCGCAACGATCGCCAGGGGACCGGCCACGGAACAGATGCCGGCGATCACGCCGCCCTCGACCGCGAAGGCGCCGGCCATGGCGATCAGCGTCAGGCAGCCCGCCGCGATATTGAGCCCATCCATCGCCTTGCTGATGRTGCTCTCCCCCTCCGCAAGGTTGTAGATGCTGAAACTGATCCCGGCGAGGATGAGGATCGGGCCGAGGCGCGCGGCGATGAATTCGTCCAGATTCCTGCCCAGGATGCGGGCAGCCACCGAGACCTCGGCGGCGACGTCGGCGTCCGCGTCGCCGATCATCATGATTTCCGTGATCGCCGGATCTTGCGTCAATCCGATCGATCCTTTCGTGTCTCCCAGCCATCTTGCCGCGCTGTTACCGATGCGTGCCAGGGCAGTGTCCAGGACATCCGCTTCGCCGCTGTTGAGGATATTGGCGATGGCGCCCGCACGCTGGCCCACGGACAGGCCTTCGGTGCCGAAGATCGCATAGATCCGCACGCCCCGTTTGACGATCGCGCCGACGATCTGCAAACCCAGCTGCACGGCATTGGTGATCAGCTCCGCCTGTTCGGCATCGCTCATCTTGTCCCAGCTCTTGAACGCCATGATCATCTGATAGGCGCTGAGCCCGGCGAGGCCGGTGAACAGCAGCGATCCGAAGACGGAAGCCACCTTGGAAAACCGTGGATACGCGGCGATAAACTTCGGCAGGAATCCATTCGCAATACTCGGCAGCGACATCACGTCCTGGAACGCACTCGCAAGATCGTTGATGATATCGAGGCTGTTTTTCAGGATGCCGTCGAAATCGCGGTCGTTGATCAGCGTTTGCAGTTCGGCCGCCGCGGCCTGGATTTGTGCGTCCTCGTTCGCGATATTCTGGTTGACGAAGGTCTGGAGATATTCCTTGATGATCGAAAAGGTATTCGGATCGGCATTGAATCCGAACATCGACGGCAGAACGTTGGTTGCCAGGAAGACGTTCAGCGTTTGCGTGTACCGCTTCGCAAACACACCGGAAGGATCGAGTGCCGTCAACACCGCCGCGTTGAGCWGAAATAGCCTCGGCAATGCGGTCGCGTCGCCGTTACCGCTGCCCGGGCTCATTTGCAGCGCGATATTGGCGAGTATGGAGGGCGCCGTATTGTAGGTGTAGTAGTAGAACGCCCAATACAGGTTGTTTGTCGTGGCGTAGGTCTGCGCATCCTTGACATCGTCGATCAGGTTCTGGATCAACTGCGGATTCGTCCGATCGGGAACGACGTTCGCATTGATGTCGGCGATGGACGCGGCCGCCACCTGATTGATGATCGGGGTGTACGTCGCGCTATTGCTTTGCTGATCGCCGAGATAATCGTTTATCGACGGGAACAGCTGCTGCCAGTGATATTGGAACAGGAGTTGTCCATGCGTGTAATACACCTTCGATGCCGCAACCTGTTCTTTCAGCCACGTTGCCGCGCGCGGCCCGTTCAGGTACTGGCAATTGCTGTCGTTGCCGCCCGCGAGACCCTGCGTCATGACCGCCGTGGCCAGCGACTGGTACCAGGCTGAAGGATTTGCAACGCCCGGCACGGGCGAATTGGCGATGATGGCCAGTTCGCCCTCGAGCGTCGGCTGGGTGGAATTCGGGAACAGAAGATTATAAATGTCCGGCGAAACGAAACTGTTCATGATCGTCTGTAAGTCCGCCGTCACCGCCTGCTGTACCTGATCGTACCAATTTCCCGCCGCGTTTTGCACATAGCAATTCATCGCCAACAGTCCCGAAATCGTCAGAGCGGGCGGCGTGTCCTTCAAGCTTTGCAATGTCGCGGGACAATATCTTGGGGAACGCGTCAAGGCGGCAAGCGCGGTGTTCGTATCGAGGCGTTTGCACGGTACACCATCCGCCGTTTCCAGCGGCAACCCGGCATCGGAAAACCGCAACACCCCCGCCGCCGGCAATCCGGTCGCGGCTTGCACCTCGGGCGCCAGGCCGCTCCACCGCAATTCGTTCCCGCCGACGCGGGCAGCACGCAGCACAAGATCGCCGACGACCATCTTGCCGTCGAAAACGCCGAACGGCACCGCTGCATCGTCACGCTGAAAATACCCGGTGATCAACTGGTTGGCGCGGGCGCCGGCGATGCCGACCAAGGTGTCGGATGCCTGGCCGCTACTCGTGATATCGATCGCGCCCGTGATGGTCGCCGCAGCCAGGTCTTCGGTGGCCATCAACCAGTACGGGTAGACCGATGCGGGACCGGTGGCCGGCATACCGGTGTCCGGCGGCGGGGACGTCACCGTCTTGAACGTCAGGTTCCATTCGTTCGTCAAACCGAGCGAGGCGGAAAATGCGCCGACCGCGGGTGTCCACGGCAGCGAACCCGTTTCGTTATCGTCGAATTCGAACGTGAAGACGGGCGGCTGCATCGGGCCGCCCGGCGCCTCGGTATACTTCAGCAGCAAACGGCCTTTTACCCAGCGCGCCTGCTGCCATTGCGTGCAAGTCGGATCCCACGCCATGCCCGAGATGGCCGAGCCGTCGGTCGTGAACACGACGCCCGCATCGAGCGCCACGTCGCACAGGAACTGGGCCGTCACGCTGGCCTGGACGGACACCATGGCCATGTCCCGGGCAACGAGGCCCACGCCGCCGGCACCGTCGTGCCTCAGATGCAGCTGGCCGCTGCCGAAGGCGCCGCTCCAGAGCAGTATCTTGTCGTGTTCGTCGTAGCGCCAGTTGCTTCTCGGGACGGGGACATGATCCAGAAACAGCTGCCCCTCCGGGATGCCGTGAACATTCGCGCCGCACAACGTCACGGTCTTGGGAATCTCGAGGTCCGCATTACCCGTCGCGTCCATTTTCGAGATACTGAAGTGGTAAAAAAAGTCGTTCATGTCTGTACTCCCCTTGTCATCGGTTTTATCGGCGATCCCGGCCCGGCCACGGATCGTGAGCACGCTGAAGATCGTCCGCATACAAGCAAGCGTAGATAGCGCCTGCCACGTAACACAAGTAACAAGGGGTAACACAGCCTGGGTGGGAAGCCGGGCGGCGCACCGGCGCTGGGCGGCGGCGACCTTCCGGTCACCGTGCAAGTGCGGGATGCGCAACGTCGACGGGCCGTTCGTCCAGGACCGAGCCCAGCGCTGGCAACTGACACAGCGGCCCGAGGCGCACGCACGTCGTTCGGGCGGCCTCGTCGATCGCCCGTTCCATGTCTTCCCCGCTGCGCACCGACATGTACCAGCCCAGCGGCGCCATGTGCAGATGCGCGATGGCGGCGCAGCGCAGGTCGCGGTCGGGGATCGACGGCGCCAGCATCCGGTCGAAGTCCAGCTTGGCCTGGATATGCGTGCCCGCCTTCAGCGTCATCCGGTCCAGCGCCTCGCGGGCATGGTTGCCGCGCAAGGCCAGCACGGCGTTGAGCGTGGACCAGTGCTTCAGGCCGGCGGTATCCGGGTCGCCCTTGCAGGGTTTGCGGTCGAAATTGCCGTCGATGCTGATCCAGTACGTCGCCGCCGTCACGTGACGCTCGAGCGTGGTCGCACCACTGACGTCGTGCAGCCCGCCATCGACCAGCGGCACCGGCTTGCCCGGGCCATCCGTCAGCATGCCGACCGGCGAGACGACCGGGAACCGGGCGCTGTGCAGCACGGCTTCGCCGAGCGGGATGCCGAGCGGGTTCCCGACCGTGTCCGCGCCCTTGCCCCAGCGACCCCGGTTCGACATCCAGACGACGCCGCCGTCGCAGGCATCGGTGGCGTTGAACAAGACCAGCGGCGCCGGATAGATGCCGCCGGTAAGCGCGGTCAGCGGCATCGCCAGGCCATCGGTCGGCGCTGGCCGCACGTCCGGTGCGGCGGCGTTGCGGATCGCGTCGTCCCAGCTGTCGAGCAGCGCCTGGCCGCGGCGCGGCGGCACGTACGGCAGCAGGTCGAAGGTCAGCATCCGTGCCACGACCGGCGACAGGTGGTCGCGCCGCAGGACGTCTTCGACGAGCCCTTCGACGACCTTGCCGCCGGCGCAATCGCGCCAGCCGCCCGCCGCGACCACCCGCTGGCGCGCGTTCAGGTAGGTGGCGATGCCCACGCTGCCGCCGGAGACGCCGCTCAGCGCCGTCACGTGCGCGCCGAACATGCCGCATGAGCGGTCGTCCAGCCGGGCCAGCAGCGCCGCGATGTAGTAGGCCGCGCGCGCGGTGCAGCGGCACCGGCGCGAACGCCATGCCGAGGAAAAGTATGACTTTCGTAAGACGTATTGCTCGCTCGTTAGACGCTGCTATCCCCGAATTAGGATTAGTTGCGCTGCTATGGCTAATCTTGTCAACTTTCCTCGTCAAATTCCGAATCACTCTGCATTTGGGTTAGGAGAGTTCCCAGATGCTCTTCGGCGTCTTCCAAATCGTACATGAGCATCGCCCACCCAACGGGCGCATCCTTCATAGATATCATAAGGTTCACCTGTCGTTGAGCACATAAATTTGCATCTCTGCAAAGGGCCGGTTGTGGCCCGATTGCGGAAGTTCATCGAGATTCAGTGTAAGGCCCGTATTGCTCCGCTGGCAAGTCGGATCTTGATGGACGTACTCAGTGCCAGCGCTCGTCGAGCCGACCAGGCCCCGCCCGCACCGACGTCGCCGCGCGCTTGAGCCGCTCGAGGATCTCCATCTGCTCGCGCCGCCGCGGCAGCATCGGCGCGGCCTGGAACGCATTGGTCGTGGCGCGCGCCTGCGGCAAGGGGCTCAACAGCAAGGCGAACATCGCGACCCAGAACGGCAGCCGCGTGTAGGCGTAGTGCTCGTCCCGGTACGGCGACGCCGGATCGTAACGATCGTCGTGGATGAATTTCAGTACACCCATCACCTGGCAGATCCTGTCGACCAGCCGTGCATCCTGTGCATAGGGCAGCAGGCCCCTGGCCCCTTCCGCGATGCCCGGGATGTGCTCGTAGCTGTCGAACTGCAGCCAGGCCGCGCGGTAGCGCAGGTAATCGTCGATGTCCACGTTGGCCGCGATGATGGTCCGGTGGTCGAAGCCGAACAGCAGCAGGCCCTCGAACCGGGTCATCAAGGTCATGGGCGGGCCGGCACGGTGCACCATGTAGCGGGTCTGGATCCCGTACGCGCGCTCCAGGACGGGATACGTGTCCTGCAGCTCCGCCCTGTTCGGCAGCACGTCATGGCGCAGCAGGTGCACGTATAGCTGCTCCAGCATGTCCCGCGACAGCAGCGACGGCGCGCGGCGCAATTCCGGCCTGAGGCGATGCCAGTTTCCGGGATACCAGTCACTCTCGATACCGTTCGCGATCGCCTTGTCCTCCGACTCGACGAACGCACGGAACATCGCGGTTGTCTCTTCTGTCGTTGTCATTTTTTTTCCGATTCATGTTTGTGTCCTACGCGATTACATACTCGAGGTCTCCCTGCGCGTTGGCCCGCACCGAGATGCGCTCGATGGCCATTCCTTCCGCCATGCGCGCCAGCACGGCCCCGGCGATCTCCGGCAACAGCGTGCCGTTCAGGATGTTGTCGACGTTGCGCGCGCCGGAGTCCACTTCCGTGCAGCGGGCCAGCACGGCATCCACGAGCGATTCGTCGTACGCGAACGCCGCCTTGTGATTGGCGGCCACGCGCCGCCCGATGCGATCGAGCTTGAGTTCGATGATCTCCGCCAGCACGTCGTCCGGGATCGGATAGAACGGCACGACCTTCAGCCGGCCCAGGAACGCCGGCTTGAAC
>NZ_JBFUDR010000275.1:0-8517 GCF_056404615.1 Massilia sp. P2_C2
TACCAGTCCATTATGGACCACTCGTCAGTCCCCGTCTTGAGAATTAACCACGCGGGTGGTGACGGGCATGCAGATGCTTCAGGCGCTCGCGCGCAACGTGGGTGTAGATCTGCGTCGTAGAAATGTCAGAATGGCCCAGCAGCAACTGCACGACGCGGAGATCGGCGCCGTGGTTCAGCAAATGCGTGGCGAAAGCGTGACGCAGCGTATGCGGCGACAATGGCGCGGTGATGCCCGCCCTGGCCGCATGCTTCTTGATCACGACCCAGAACATCTGGCGCGTCATCGGGCCGCCGCGGTTCGTCACGAACAGGGCATCGTCGATTTGCCCATCCAGGATGACGCCGCGCGCCTCGTTCAGATAGCGTTCCAGCCAGTATCGCGCCTGTTCGCCGAACGGCACGAGGCGCGTCTTGCTGCCCTTGCCCGTGATGCGCAGCACGCCATCG
Organism: Massilia sp. P2_C2; assembly: GCF_056404615.1. Lineage (NCBI taxonomy): Bacteria > Pseudomonadati > Pseudomonadota > Betaproteobacteria > Burkholderiales > Oxalobacteraceae > Massilia > Massilia sp. P2_C2. The sequence goes on from NZ_JBFUDR010000275.1 coordinate 450, forward strand.
TTCAGGCTCAGTTCGACGAGCTTCAACGCGACGAGTTCCGACACGCGCAGCCCGCTGGCATACATCAGTTCCAGCATCGTGCGCTCGCGCAGGCCGAGTGGCGTGGACACATCCGGCGCGGCCAGCAGCGCGTCGACCTGGGCTTCCGTCAGCGTATGCACGAAGCGCTGCGGCTGTTTCGCGGACGCCATCTTGAGACACGGGTCGGCGTCGATGCGGCGGTCGCGCAACGCGAGCTGGTAAAAGCGCTTGAGCACCGACAGCCGGCGGTTGGCCGAACTGGGCTTCGTGTCTTCATGGCGTTCGGCGAAATAGGCGGCGATATCCTGCGGTTCGACGGCGTACAGGTCGCACCGCTCCGGACGCCTGACTTCGAGCCAGCGCGCGAACAGGCGCAGGTCGCGCCGGTAGGCGTCGAGGGAATTCTTCGCCAGTCCGTGCTCGAGCCAGAGCGTGTCGCAGAACGCGTCGATCAGGGGAAGATTGACTGCTGCTGCCATGGCATCTCGAGCGCCAGTGCGCCTTCGTGGCGCAGCAGCCAGCGCTTGATCCCGAGCTGGAATCCGTGTTCGTCGTCGCTGCTGGAAAAGCCGCCCAGGCCGCCGGACGCCGTCACGCGGTGGCAGGGAATCACGAGCGGGAACCAGTTGGCGCCGCAGGCCTGGCCGACGGCGCGCGGGGCCGATTCCAGCTGCTTCGCGATCTGGCCATAGGTGCGCACGCTGCCGCGCGGAATCGCGCAGATCGTGTCCCAGACGCGCCGCTGGAATGCGCTGCCGGCCTCTTTCAGCGGCAGGTCGAAACGGAAATCGGGATCCTCGAAATAGCGCGCCACCTGGATGGCGGCCTGTTCGGCGACGGCATCCTGCGCCGCCTTTTCCTGGTAATGCGACGGCAGGTAGACCAGTTCGCGCAACCGTCCGTCTTCGGTACGGATGCCCATCGCTCCAAACGGCGCCGCGATGATGGCGCTGAAAATCTCGCTGCCTTGTTGTGTGTTCATCGATGCAGTGTAAAACCCTGCACCTGGGATCGCAAGCCCTGGGTACGGATGAAAAAAAACGCACCCGTGGGTGCGTTTTTAAATTTGGTCACGTTTTCGGCTGCCTGGTCATTGCCGGCTGCATCATATAAAACGTGTGTCTCCTCCTAACTGTTTTTACGGTAAAATTTTTTGGTTTTACCGCTTTCTTTTCCCTCTCCCAAAATCGTATTCGGTTCGCCTTCATCGCACCACGTTGGTGCCAAAAGGTGCCCCATCATAACGCAACCGCATAAGAAAAGCGTAGTTTTTTATATACATTCACGAAATATATTTCGGTCATAAGCCCCTGTGACATGGCATAAAATAGTCGCCGCCATTTCTTGATTGATTAAAAATCAACTAAATTTCCTTTCTGCACGTTTCATTGCACCGAAAACGGGCGGAACTACCAGGTCCAGGCCGTCGTGGGCGCCACGGCGCGGGACGTCGTCTGGTTGATGGCGTCGATCAGGTCCTTGCCGATCCGGCCTTCCATCTGTTTTTGCACAGGCAACAGGGCGCGGCGCCAGTCGGCCTGCTCCTGCGGCGTCAGCGTATAAACCTTGGTCTTGCCGGTCTTGCGGATCGCCTCCAGGGCCGCGTCGTTGTCGCGCTGCGCAATCGTCTTTTCGAACACCGTCGCTTCGCGCAACGCCTGTTCAAGTTCCTCGCGGATATCACGCGGCAAGCCATCCCAGAACTTCTTGTTGACGATGACGGCGTAGCCGAGATAGCCGTGGTTCGACACCGTCACGTATTTCTGCACCTCATTCATCCGCTGCGTGAGCATGTTCGACGGCGGATTCTCGGTGCCGTCCACGACATGGGCCTGCAGGGCCGGATAAACGTCGGAAAACGCCAGCACCTGGGGGATGGCGCCCAGCGCGCGCATCTGCGCATCGAGCACCTTGGAGCCCTGGATACGCATGCGCAGGCCGCGGAAATCCGCCGGGCTGTGCAGCGGGCGGTTGGCCGACATCACCTTGAAACCGTTGTCCCAGTAAGCGAGGCCCGTGATGCCCTTGGTTTCCAGCTTTTGCAGCAGGCTTCTGCCGATCGGACCTTCCGTCACGGCATACAGCGCCGCCTTGGTCGGAAAGATATACGGCAGGTCGAAGGCCTCGAATTCCTTCACGCCGAGCGGCCCGAACTTGGCCAGCGACGGCGCCAGCATCTGCACGGCGCCCAGTTGCAGCGCTTCCAGTTCTTCCTTGTCCTTGTATAACTGGCTGTTGGGATAGACTTCGACCCGGACCCGGCCGTGCGTGTACTGCTCCGCCAGCACGCGGAAGCGTTCGGCCGCCTGGCCCTTGGGCGCGTCCGGCGCCACGACGTGGCTGAACTTGATGACGATGGGCGCCTGGGCCCGGACGCCGCCGGCCGCGCCCAGTCCGGCCAGGACAGCGAGCGCGGCCAGCATCGTTTTGATGCGCATAGATTTCCTCATACCGCGGTGTATATTCGGGTACCGGCCCCCAGTGTGCCGGTTCCTGCTCGGCGCCGCTATCGTGGAAAACCACGACGAACGGACGTCGGCAAAAGGACAAAGGACGAAACGTTATCACATGAAGACGCCATTTACCTTGCCCCGCCCTGTCCCGGAAGGCCCATGGCGCTGGCTGGTGCCCGTGCTGCTGGTGCTGCTGTTCCTGCTCGTCCTGCTGTGGCTGCCCTGGCAGGCGCGCCAGATGGAAAGCAACGAGCGCCAGGAACAGCTGATCGCCGACACGCTGTGGGTCGAGCAGACCCTGCGCTTCGAACTGGCGCGCAGCGAGGAAGCGCTGGCCGCGCTGGGCGCCGACCTGGCCGTGGAGACGCCGCAACCCGCCGTCCTGCAGGCACGCCTGGCGCAGATGTTCAAGAACGGACACGAACTGCAGCGCATCATCTGGTACGACGCGCGCGGCGACGTCAAGGCGAGCCGCGGGCTGGAACTGCCGCCCGAGGGCCTGACGCAATCGTCGCGCGACGCCGCCACCATGGCGCGCAGCACCCGCATCGGACGCTACAGCGACCCCTACCGCGCCAAGGGCCTCGTGCACGGCCTGATCGACTTCCACCTGCCGCTGTACCACGCCGGCAACTACATGGGCAGCCTCGTCGCCACGTACAACCTGCAGACGCTGCTGGACGAGAACGTGCCGTGGTGGTTCGCCCAGGACAACGCCCTGTCGCTGCTCGACCGCGACGACCACGTCGTGGCGCAGCGCGCGGCCGGCGGTCCGGGCCGGGGCGTCTACACGCACAAGCGCGCGCTGGACCTGCCCGGCGCGCAGATCGTGCTCGCCACCGACAGCGTCAAGGGCGCGCCGAAGCTGCTGCCGAATTTGCTGGTGGGCTCCGTGATCGTGCTGGCGCTGGGGCTCGTGATCTCGCTCGGCGCGCTGTGGCGCCACATCGCGCGCACGCTCGCGGCCGAAAACGCGCTGCGCCAGCAGATGATCTTCCGCACGGCGATGGAGAATTCGCTGCTCACGGGCCTGCGCGCGCGCGACCTGGAGGGCCGCGTCACCTACGTCAACCCGGCGTTCTGCCGCATCGTCGGACTGCCGCCGGAAGAGCTGCTGGGCAAGCCGCCGCCGATGCCGTACTGGGCCCCGGAAGCGATGGCCGAATACGAGGAGCGCCTGCGCAAGGTGCTGGCGGGCCAGGCCACGCCGCAGTTCGAGACCGTGTTCCAGCGCCCGGACGGCGAGCGCGTGCCGGTGCTCGTGTTCGAGGCCCCGCTCGTTGACGCCAACGGCCGCCACACGGGCTGGATGGGTTCCATCCTCGACATCACGGACCGCAAGCGCGCCGAGGAACTCAACCGCCAGCAGCAGGAAAAGCTGGAGACGAGCGCGCGCCTGGCGACGATGGGCGAGATCTCGTCGATGCTGGCACACGAGCTGAACCAGCCGCTGGCCGCCATCTCGAGCTACACGGCGGGCGCGCTGAACGTGCTGGCGCGCGCCGGTGACGCGGGCGGCGGCGGCGGGGCGACCTCGGCGTCGCTCGACGTCGGCATGCTCCGACGCGCGCTGGAACAGGCCAATACGCAGGCGCGCCGCGCCGGCCAGATCATCCGCAGCGTGCACGAATTCGTCAAGAAACGGGAACCGCGCCGCGAGACGGTCGCCATTCCCCACGTCGTCGACGGCATCCGCGCCCTCGTCGAGCTGCAGGCGCGCCAGAGCTATGTGGCGCTGCAGGTGGACGTGCCGCCCGACCTGCCGCCGGTACTCGCGGACCGCGTACTGATCGAGCAGGTGCTGCTGAACCTCACGCGCAACGCGATCGAGGCGATGCAGGCCATCGATCCGGAACGGCGCGTGCTGCGCATCGCGGCGACGGCGGGAGAACAGGGACAGGTCGCGGTGTCCGTGATCGACAATGGCCATGGCATCGCGCCGGAAGTGGCCGAGCGCCTGTTCTCGCCGTTCTTCTCGACCAAGGCCGAGGGCATGGGCATGGGCCTGTCGATCTGCCGCACCGCGATCGAATTCCACGGCGGCACCCTGACCCACGCCGCCAACCCGGGCGGCGGCACCATCTTCACGTTCACGCTGCAGCAGGCCCAGGAAGCCCCCGTCGCCTGAGTCGTGCTTTACTTTACAATACGTAAAAAAAAGGAGACTTCATGCTGCATATCGTCGACGACGAAGACGTCATCCGGGACGCCCTCGCATGGCTGGCGCAATCGCGCGGGTTGCCGGCGCGCGGCCATGCCGGGGGACAGGCCTTCCTCGATGCGATCGGCGACCGGTTTGCAGCCGATGCCGTGCACGGCGACTGCGTCCTGCTGGACGTGCGCATGCCGGGCATGAACGGCATCGCCGTGTTCGACCAGCTGGTGGCGCGCGGCCTGCTGGCACGCCTGCCCGTGATCTTCCTGACCGGCCACGGCGACGTGCCGATGGCCGTCGATTCCCTCAAGCGCGGCGCCTTCGATTTCTTCGAAAAGCCCTTCAACGACAACCAGCTGATGGACCGCATCGAGGAAGCCCTCGCCGCCTCGCGCCAGGCCGCGGCAAGGGACGCCGTCCGCGCCCGTCTCGCCACGCTGTCGGCGCGCGAACGCGAAGTCCTCGACCTCATTCTGGCCGGCAATATGAACAAGGTCGTGGCCGACAAGCTCGGCATCAGCATGCGCACGGTCGAGGTGCACCGGGCGCATATCTTCGACAAGATGCAGGTCAAGACGGCCGTCGAGCTGGCCGGTCTGTTGAAATAACACTATTCCCTTTCCTTCGGTCAGCGCGCGCACGACAGGCCGGCACGCCCTGTGCGGCGCGGGGTTCGCTTGTAAAATCAACCTGAACATGGAGCCATATTCTAGCCACGTCAAAAAATTCTTTAGGGAACGCAGATGAGCGAGAAGACGATAGCCGACAAGATGTTCTTGAAGACCGCAAAATCGATTGTGATTTTGAACGGGAGCGTCCACCCCGGCCTGGTGTCGCAAATGCCGGCCAACCTGGTCAAGCCAGACCAGGACAAGGCGGACGTGGTGCTGATGTTTGCACTGAACCGCAAGGAACTCGAACAATACTTCCCCATCGCCAAGGAACGTATGGGCGACAAGGGCTCGCTGTGGGTTGCCTACCTGAAGCAGACGGCCTCCAAGGCCACGGACATCAACCGCGATTCGATCAATGACTATGCCAAGAAGAATGGCATCACGGGTGTGGCCATGATTTCCATCGACGGCGACTGGTCCGCGCTACGCATGAAGCGCATCGAACTCTGACGCTCAGAACCTATGTAGGGTGGGCACCCTGTGCCCACGCGGACGTTGGCAATCCACATACGTCACGCGTGGGCACGTTTCATTGGATTGATGCCCCCGGCATCAATCCCCCCCGGCCTCAAATGCCCAACCTACTTAATTGCGCCATGGCGCGCGAGCGCCCACATGACGTGCTCGCGCACGAGCGCGGACGGGTGCGCCGCGCGGGCGCGCAGCGCCGCGACGATGTCGTCGTTCCCCGGCGTCGCCGCGGCCGCGTTGCCCAGCCCGACCGCCAGATTGCRCAGCCAGCGCTCGTGCCCGATGCGGCGGATAGGACTGCCTTCCAGGCGGCGATTGAAATCTTCCTCGCTCCAGCCGAACAACTCGACCATGCCCGCCGTGCCCAGGCCGTTCCTTTCGTCGAAATCCGGCACCGTCGCCCGCTGCGCGAACTTGTTCCATGGGCATACCAGCTGGCAATCGTCGCAACCATAGATGCGGTTGCCGATCAGCGGACGCAGGTCTTCCGGGATGCTGCCCTTCAACTCGATGGTCAGGTAGGAGATGCAGCGGCGCGCATCCAGCCGGCCCGGCCCCAGGATCGCGCCCGTCGGGCAGGCTTCGATGCAGGCGTTGCACTGGCCGCAATGGGCGTCGGTGGGAGGATCGACGGGCAGCGGCAGGTCGACGAGGATCTCGCCGATGAAGAACGTGGAGCCGGCCGTGCGGGAGAGCAACAGGGTGTGCTTGCCGCGCCAGCCGAGGCCCGCCTTCTGCGCCAGCGGCAATTCCATCACGGGCGCGGAATCCGTGAACACACGGTAGCCGTACTCGCCGACGGCGCCGCGGAGGCGCTCGGCCAAGGCCTGCAGACGGTTGCGCAACACCTTGTGATAGTCGCGGCCGCGCGCATACAGCGACACGACCGCCGCCTGCGGGTCGTCCTGCCGCAGGCGTTCGCGCGCGCGCCAGTCGGCCGGGGCGGCGCTGGGCAGGTAATCCATGCGGACGCTGATCACGCGCACCGTGCCCGGCACCAGCTCGGCCGGTCGGGCGCGCTTCATGCCGTGGCTTGCCATATAATCCATCTCGCCGTGATGGCCGGCGTCCAGCCAGGCCTGCAGGCCCGCCTCCTGGTCGGCCAGGTCGATGTCGGCGATGCGCACGTCGGCAAAACCCAGCTCCCTGCCCCATGCCTTGATGGCCTGGGCGAGCGCGTGGAGATCGGGCTGGACGGGTGATGGCATGGCGGACATGACGGACAAATAATCGCAAAAACGATCGCAAAACAATCGCGCAACCTCTCATTTTATTCGATGCCGCAGCAACTGACAGTCTATCTTCCCGACGAATCCGCCACGCAGGCACTGGGTGCCGCGCTTTCCCGCGCGTTGCGTCCGGGCCTCGTGATCTACCTGCATGGCGACCTCGGCGCCGGCAAGACGGCGCTCACGCGCGCCCTGCTGCACGCGGCCGGCCACAAGGGCGCCGTCAAGAGCCCGACCTATACGCTGTCCGAGCCGTATCGCATCGACCTGGATGGACAAAAGATCAACCTGATCCACTACGACCTGTACCGCATGTCCAGCCCCGAGGAATTCCTCGACGCGGGCTTCCGCGAGGATTTCGACGGCAACAACATCTGCATCGTCGAGTGGCCGGAAAAGGGAGAACCTGTGTTGCCGCCGCCCGACGTTAAAGTGTTGCTTAAGGTCAGCGGTAACGGGCGTGAGGTAGAATTGCAGGCGTTGTCCGACTTGGGCCTGCTATGCCTCGAACGCCTGCATTACCCCCCGACTCCCTGATTCCATCGCCCAGGCGCCGCACGGTGCTGAAGGCCGGCGGCACGCTGCTGCTGTCCGTCGTCGCGCCGCTGTCGGCGTCCGCCGCCCAGATCATGGCCGTGCGCGTGTGGCCGGCCGACGAGTACACCCGCGTCACCCTGGAAAACGACGGCGAGCTGAAGACGACGCACTTCATGGTGCCGGACCCACCGCGCCTCGTCGTCGACATCGAAGGCCTCGCACTGAACGACACGCTGAAAAGCCTCGTCGCCAAGGTCGAATCGAACGACCCGTACATCAGGCAGGTGCGCGTGGGCCAGAACCGGCCGAACGTCGTGCGCCTCGTGTTCGACCTGAAGGAAGACGTCAAGCCGCAGGTGTTCACCCTGGCGCCCATCGCCGGCTATCACCACCGGCTGATCTTCGACCTGTATCCGGTCAAGGCCGTCGATCCCCTCGCGAGCATGATCGCCAAGGAAAACTGGACCACGGAAGCCCCGCCCGCCACGCCGACCCCGGCCGTGCAACCGGGCGAGACGACCGTCGGCC
>NZ_JBFUDR010000276.1:0-8423 GCF_056404615.1 Massilia sp. P2_C2
CGGCGACCTCGCGCGCGCGACGGCGGCCGCCACGCCGGCCTACCGCTGGCTCGGCGCCCTGCCCCACATGACGACGCGGCGCCGGCTGCGCCGCTGCCATGCGATGGTGATCGCGTCGCGCATGGAAGGCGGTGCCAACGTCATCATCGAAGCCGTGACGAGTGGCGTGCCCGTACTCGCGTCTTGCATCCCGGGCAATATCGGCATGCTGGGCGAGGATTACGCGGGTTACTTCGCCCCCGGCGACGCGGCGGAGCTGGCTCGCCTGGTCGAGCGCAGCGTGCTCGACGCGCGCTTCCACACAAGCCTGCGGCGGCAGTGCGCCGCGCGCGCCCGGCTGTTCGCCCCGGCCGCGGAGCGAGCGTGCCTGCTCGACTTGGTGGATAATCTTCTCCTCGACCAACGCAAGACGACATGAACACAGGTATGAACACTTCCGCCGACCAACCCATCAAACTGACCTCGTTCTCCCACGGCGGCGGCTGCGGCTGCAAGATCGCGCCCGGCGTGCTGTCCGAGATCCTCAAGAAGTCGAGCGGCTTCCCCGTGCCGAAGGAACTCATGGTCGGCATCGAGACGGCCGACGACGCCGCCGTCTACAAACTGAACGACGAGCAGGCACTGATCGCCACGACGGACTTCTTCATGCCCATCGTCGACGACCCGTTCGACTTCGGCCGCATCGCCGCCACCAATGCAATTTCCGACGTGTATGCGATGGGCGGTACGCCGATCATGGCGCTGGCCCTCGTCGGCATGCCGATCAACAAGCTACCGCTGGACACGATCGGCAAGATCATCCAGGGCGGCGAATCGATCTGCGCGGAAGCCGGCATCCCCATCGCCGGCGGCCACACGATCGATTCGGTGGAACCCATCTACGGCCTCGTCGTCATGGGCCTCGTGCATCCTTCGAAGGTCAAGCGCAACGCGGACGCGCGCGCGGGCGACGTGCTCGTCCTCGGCAAGCCGCTCGGCGTGGGCGTGCTGTCGGCCGCGCTGAAGAAGGACCAGCTCGACGCTGACGGCTATGCCGCGATGGTCGCGAACACGACCAGGCTGAACAAGCCGGGCAAGGCGCTGTCGGAACTGCCGGGCGTCCATGCACTGACGGACGTCACGGGCTTCGGCCTGCTGGGCCACCTGCTCGAGCTGGCGCGCGGCGCGCAACTGACCGCAAAGCTCGACATGGCGCGCATCCCGCTGCTGCCGGGTGTCGAGGCGCTGGCCCATGCCGGTTATTTCACGGGCGCGTCCGGCCGCAACTGGGATGCGTACGGCCACGACGTGGAACTGGGCAGCGGCATCACGGACACGCAACGCGTGCTGCTGACGGACCCGCAGACGTCGGGCGGCCTGCTCGTCTCGTGCGATCCGGGCAGCGTGGACGAGGTCCTCGCCCTGTTCCGCCGCGAAGGCTTCGGCGATGCCGCCGTCATCGGTTCGATGACCACAGGCACGGCGAAAGTCGAGGTGAGCTGAAGAAGCGGGTTAAACAACCGTCGTAGCCAAACGACAATACAGGAAAGGCTTGACACCCCAAACAAAATTCACTTAGAGTGGAGAAATGTTCTCCCAACTGCCTCTGTCGACTTCCCTACCGCTCGCCGGCGCCCTACAGCTGGCAGCCCTGCTACTACGCGCGTAAATCGCCGCCGTTATGCCCGGCATCCTGTGCCGGATCTCGTAGCCCAAGGAAAGTCGTACCGATGTTAGTCTTGATCTCATTCACGCTGTCTGCCACTGTCGCCGGAGCCTTCCTGCTGTCTGCCGGCGCGCGTGTCCGCGTACGTTCGCTGCTAAAACTACCGATCGGTTGCCGGGCCTAGCATCCCGTGGCCCGTCCGGCAGCCCTTGCCACAACGAACCCCAGACACGCACCATCACGAATTCAGGAGCTACCGCCATGTTGACCAATCCCGCCGCCAAATACCGCCCCTTCCCCGCCGTCCCGTTGGACAACCGCCAGTGGCCGAACCGCATCATCGACAAGCCGCCGGTCTGGATGAGCACCGACCTGCGCGACGGCAACCAGGCGCTGATCGAGCCGATGAGCCCGGAAAAGAAACTGCGCTTCTTCGAAAAGCTCGTGCAGATCGGCGTGAAGGAAATCGAGGTGGGTTTCCCGTCCGCATCGCAGACGGACTTCGACTTCGTGCGCATGCTGGTCGAGGAAAAGCGCATCCCGGATGACGTCACCATCATCGTGCTCACGCAGTCGCGCGAAGAACTGATCCGCCGCACCGTCGAGTCGTGCGTGGGCGCGAAGCAGGCCATCGTGCACGTCTATAACTCCGTTGCGCCGGTCTTCCGCCGCGTCGTGTTCGGCATGAACCAGGACGAGATCGTGCAGATCGCCGTCAATGGCACCAGGCTGATCAAGGAACTGGTCGCCCAACACCCGGACACGAAGTGGGGTCTCGAATACTCGCCGGAATCGTTCTCGACGACGGAACTGGACTTCTCCAAGCGCATCGTCGACGCCGTCGTCGACGTGTGGCAGCCGAGCGCGGACAACAAGGTGATCGTCAACCTGCCGTCGACCGTGGAAGCCGCGACGCCGAACGTCTACGCCGACCAGATCGAATGGATGTGCCGCAACCTGAAGCAGCGCGAGAACCTCATGATCAGCGTGCACCCGCACAATGACCGCGGCACGGCCGTCGCGGCCGCCGAGCTGGCCGTGATGGCCGGCGCGGACCGCGTCGAGGGCTGTTTGTTCGGCAACGGCGAGCGCACCGGCAACGTCGACCTCGTCACGCTGGCGTTGAACCTGTACACCCAGGGCGTGCACCCGGGCCTGGACTTATCGGACATCGACAGTGTCCGCCAGCTGGTCGAGGAATGCAACCAGATCCCCGTGCACCCGCGTCATCCGTACGTCGGCGACCTCGTGTTCACCGCGTTCTCCGGCTCGCACCAGGACGCCATCAAGAAGGGCTTCGCGAAGCAGCAGCCGGACGCCATCTGGGAAGTGCCGTACCTGCCGATCGACCCGGCCGACCTGGGCCGCAGCTACGACGCCGTGATCCGCGTGAACAGCCAGTCCGGCAAGGGTGGCATGGCCTATCTGCTGGAGCAGGAATACGGCCTCGAATTGCCGCGCCGCCTGCAGATCGAATTCTCGCGCGTCGTACAGAAGCATGCGGACGCCACCGGCCGCGAAGTGGCCGCGTCGGACATCCATGCCCTGTTCTCGCGTGAATACTTCGAGCAGGAGAACGCCGCGTACCGCTACGTCTCGCACCGCCTGGTCGAGAACAGCGAGGGCGAGGAGCGCGTCCAGATCGACACGAACGTGCTGCACAACCGCGTGACGGAAGCGCGCCACGGCACCGGCAACGGTCCGATCGATGCCTTCGTCAACGCGCTGGGCCTCGACATCCGCCTGATGGACTACCACGAGCACTCGATCGGCTCGGGCGCCGATGCGCGCGCCGCCTGCTACGTCGAGCTGCGCCTCGCGAACGGCCCGACCTTGTTCGGCGCCGCCATCGACAGCAATATCGTCACCGCGTCGTTCATGGCCGTGCTGTCGGCCGTGAACCGCCAGCTGGCCCTCAACGCGGAAGAGGCGCAGCAGCGCGCGGCCTGAGCGTCGATTCATACACATGGTGGGCTCGGGGAGCCCACCCTACGGCATTGCACAATTCGTAGGGTGGGCATTTGAGGCCGGGGACCTCAAATGAAACGTGCCCACGCGTAACGCATGCGATGTGCCGGCATCATGGCGGCGCCGTGCGCATCGGCTGCGGCGCCTTCCCCTGGCCGTTGTGCCCCACGCGTTCGTACTCGGCGATGACCTGGGCCCCGAACAGCAGCAGGCTCGCCGCAATCTCCAGGCTGAACATCACGACGATGGCCGTGCTCATCGAACCGTACACGACGTTCACCTTCGACAAGGTCGTGAAATACCACACGAGGACGTGGCGCGCGAGTTCCCACAGCAGCGCGGCCGTCACGCCGCCCACGAGCGCGTGCGACAGCGACAGCCGTCCGACCGGCATCACGAGATAGATCGACGTCAGCACGAGGATCTCGCCGGCGAGACCCAGCAGGTACAGCAGCGCGCCCGACACGCCGTGCAGCGACCAGGTGCGGCCGAACAGTTCGACGCTCTCCGTGCCGATCACCTGCAAGGTGCCGGCGACGAGCGTCACGATCATCACACCGAAGCCCAGCGCGAGGATGTAGCAGTACGGGAGCACGGCCGAGACGAGGAAGTGGCGCCGGCGCACGGCCACGCGGTGCACGAAGATCACGCTCATCGCGTTTTCCAGCACCGTGAAGGCCAGGGAGCTGAAGAACAGCATCGTGAAGCCGAGCACCCACGTGATCAGGTCGCGGTTCCCGAGGAAGTGCGCGACCTCCTCCACGAGCGGGCCGGACTGCCCCGGCACGAGCAGTTCGAGGTAGCGGCGCAAGGTCAGCAGCAGGTTGGCCTGGTCGATGAAATGCGACAGCACGACGACCACCAGCATCAGGAAAGGCACGATCGACAGCAGCGCGTAATAGGCGACGGCGCCGGCCAGCAGCAAGCCCTGGTTGGCGCGGAAGGCGCGCACGCACTGCAGGACGAATTCGAGCGGATGCGCGACGATCCAGGCATTCGCGCGCCGGTTCAGCACGCGCAGGCGCAGGCCGCGCGCCGGCTTCATCGCGCCAGCCTGATCCCGGTGAACTGCCAGCGCGCGCCGGCCGGGAAAAAGTTACGGTAGCTGGCCCGCGCATGGCCGTGCGGCGTGGCGCACGACGAGCCGCGCAGCACGTACTGGTTGACCATGAACTTGCCGTTGTACTCGCCGAGCGCGCCAGCGGCCGGCACGAAGCCGGGATAAGGCGCATAGCTGCTCGTCGTCCACTGCCAGCATTCGCCGAACATCTGTCCAAGACCTTCGCTGCCCGCGACGCGCGGATGCAGGTCGCCGCAGGCCAGCATCGCATCGCGCGCCGCGAATTCCCATTCGGCCTCGGTCGGGAGGCGCGCGCCGCGCCAGCGCGCGTACGCGTCGGCCTCGTACAGCGAGACGTGCGTGACGGGCCGCTCCAGGTCCAGCGGCAGCAATCCATGCAGCGTGAACTCGCGCCGGCCGTCGCCGTCGTCCACCCAGTACAGCGGCGCGCACGGCGTGCCGTTCGCGACCCGATTTGTCACCTCATCCCAACCTTCCGACAGCCACAAAGACGGGTCGCGGTAGCCGCCCGCCTCCACGAACTCGAGGTATTCGCCGTTCGTCACCAGGCGGGACGCGAGCGCGAACGGTTCCAGGTACTGGCGGTGGCGCGGCAGCTCGTTGTCGAAGGCGAAGCCCGGGCCGCCATGGCCGATCTCGGCGAGGCCGCCGTCGAATTCGATCCAGGCCTGCGGCGCGGCGGGGCCGGCCGCGGGCAGCGGCGCATCGACATAGGCTGGATACAGCGGATTACGCGACAGCAGGTGCTTGACGTCCGTGAGGATCAGTTCCTGGTGCTGCTGCTCGTGCTGCAGGCCCAGCTCCACCAGCGCCGCCAGTCCGGCGTCCGCCGGCGCCGCCGCCAGCAGGCGCAAAAGGCGCACGTCGACAATGGCGCGGTAGGCCTGCACCTCGGCCAGCGTCGGCCGCGTGAGCAGGCCGCGCTGGGCGCGCGGGTGCTTCGCGCCGACACCGTTGTAGTACGAGTTGAACAGCACGCGGTAGGCCGGATCGACGGACCGGAAGCCGGGCTCGCGCGGCTCGAGGACGAAGGTCTCGAAGAACCAGGTCGTATGCGCCAGATGCCATTTGACGGGGCTGGCGTCGGGCATCGATTGGGCGCAACAGTCCTCGGCCGTCAGCGGTTCGGCCAGGTGCAGCGAGCGTTGCCGCACGTGCTCGAACGCGGTCGACAAACGATGTTCGGAAGCTCCCATGCGTGCTCCTTCAGTGCGACAGTGCACGTGCGTAGACGACGGCGAACCACTGCTTCGGATCGGTCCACACGCGCGTGGCCGCGAAACCGGCCTGGGCGAGCAGGCCGACGGCGTCGCTCTGGCGGTATTTGTAGCTGTTCTCCGTGTGGATCCACTCGCCCGCCGCGAACCGGCGGCTGCCGCCGCGCCACGTCACCTGCTGCGCGCTCTGCGCCTCCAGGTGCATCTCGACGCGACCCTGGGCCGGGTTGTAGAAACCGCGGTGGCGCCACTGGCGGATGTCGAAGTCGGCGCCGAGCAGGCGGTTCACGTGGCGCAGCACGTTGAGGTTGAACGCGGCCGTCACGCCCAGCGGATCGTCGTAGGCGGCGTCCAGCACGGTATGGTCCTTGGCGAGGTCGATCCCGATCAGCAGCCCCCCGTCGCGCCCGCACTGCGCATGCACGCGCCGCAGGAAGTCGTGCGCCTCGTCCGGCGCGAAATTGCCGATCGACGAGCCAGGATAGAAGAACAGGCGGCCCTGCTGGCGCACGCTGTCGGGCAGATCGAGGCTGCTGGAAAAGTCCATGCCGAGCGGCTGCATGTCGATGTGGCGGAAGCGCTGGTGCAGGCGTTCGACGGCGTCGTGCAGGAATTCGGCCGAGATGTCGATCGGGACATACTGGCGCGGCTGCAGCAGCGGAAACAGGTGCGCCGCCTTGGCGCAGTTGCCGGCCCCCAGGTCGATCAGCGTGGACCCCGTGCCGACCGTGCGCGCGATCTCGGCGCCGTGCCGGTCGAAGATGCCGGCTTCGGTGCGCGTCGGATAGTACTCGGGCAATTCGCAGATCGCCTCGAACAGCTTCGAGCCGAGCGGGTCGTACAGGAACTTCGGCGAGATCCAGGCCTGGCGGGCGCGCAGGCTGGCGTCCAGTTCGGCGGGTACATGCAACCCATCGTTTGCTGCGGGCACGGCGTGCGACGTCATGTTCAGCATGGTGTCCTCGGAGGGGCGGAAATGTTGCAGTTCCGGCCATCATACGCGATTCCGCACGTGGCGGCGTCACGGCTGACCGCTGCCGCCGCCATGCTAGAGTAGCGGTTTTCCTGTGGCGTTCCATGCTCGAACTCGTCGATCTCAGCAAGTCCTATGGCGGCCGCACCGTGCTGGCGGCCCTGTCGCACCGTTTCGCACCCGGCGAATTCGTCGCCATCATGGGCGAATCGGGCGTGGGCAAGTCCACGCTGCTGAACCTGATCGCGGGGCTCGACGTGCCGGACGGCGGCGAAGTGCGCGTCGACGGGACGCCGATGTCCGCGCTGGACGACGATGCCGCCACCCGGCTGCGGCGCGCGCGCATGGGCTTCATCTTCCAGGCCTTCCACGTGCTGCCGCACCTGACCCTGGCGCAGAACGTCGCGCTGCCGTTGCTGCTGAACGGCCGCCCCGACCCGGCGCGCGCCACGCAGATGCTGGACGCCGTCGGCCTGGCCGGACGCGACGCCGATTATCCGCGCCAGCTGTCGGGCGGCGAGCTGCAGCGGGTCGCCATCGCGCGCGCCCTCGTGCACCGCCCCGCCCTGCTGCTCGCGGACGAGCCCACCGGCAATCTCGACCCGGAAACGGCCGACGGCATCCTGCACCTGCTGCGCGCGGAGATCAAGGCGAGCGGCGCGGGGGCGATCATGGTCACCCATTCCCACGCGGCCGCCGCCATGGCCGATCGCACGCTCGTGCTGACCCGCTCGGGCCTGATCAGCCCAGGTTCCTAGAAGAAACAGGCCTGTTATGGCGTTTTAGTCATGAACAGTGCGTCCTTCATATCAACTCCGTAGTAGCATTCCAACAAACCCGTCAGGCATAAGTCAGCGAAAAAAGCGGTACAGGCGGGCTGGATTCCAAAACAGTCGATCTGTCTTGAATGTTCATTGTCCCGTGGAGGAGTTCATGAGCGTACGGCAGAAGAAACAGGAGTTGCTCGAGGCAATGCATCGTGCCCGAGCGATGGAGCCGTCGAGTTTTGTCCCGAACAAATTACTCGACACGTTAATCCAGCGCATGCAGCTGAAGAACGACGCGGAACTGTGCCGCGTCCTGGAGGTACAGCCACCCATCATCAGCAAGATCCGGCACCGCAAGCTGAACGTCGGCGCCACGATCCTGCTGCGGATGCACGAGAAATCGAATATCCCGATCCGCGAACTGAAGGAATTGACGGCCGAGACGCGCACGGAACCGCCGCCGACCCACCACTGAGCGCCGGCGGATGGCAATGTCGGAACGGTGGCGTCACCCGGCCGGCGGGCGCCCGGTCTTGAGCTGGGGCAGGCTGTCGAGGACGGCGCGCAGGGACTTCGTGTCGAGCTGGCCCAGCAGGGCCACGCCGATGCGCAGCAGCTCGCTCTTCTTGACCTCGAAGCCGGCCTTCAGGCACGCCTGCTTGACCGCGCCGAGGACGGCGTATTCCTGCTCCGGCATGGTGAAACTGTCGCGCACCAGGTGCGGACGCGCGGGCGCGTCGCTGCGTGCGGAGGCCGCGGCGCCGGCCGGCTT
>NZ_JBFUDR010000277.1:0-8381 GCF_056404615.1 Massilia sp. P2_C2
GCATTACCTCCCCGCCCACCCTACGGATTTAAGATATTGGTCGGATTACCGTTCGCGAAATTCGCGACATTCTCGAACGCCGCCCTGAAATACAACTCATAACTGTCCCGCTCGACATACCCCAGGTGCGGCGTCGCCAGCACGGTCGGAATTTTAAGGATAGCCGCATCGGCCGCCAGCGGCTCGCTGGTGAACACATCCAGCGCCGCATACCCCGGCCGCCCCTTGCGCAGGGCATCCTCCAGCGCTCCTTCCTCGACCAGTTCCGCCCGGCTCGTGTTCACGAACAACGCGTCGCGCTTCATGCGCGCCAGGTCGTCGGCCTTGACGATGCCGCGCGTCGCATCGTTCAGCCGCAGATGCAGGCTCACCACGTCGACCTGTTCGAAGAAGGCCTCGCGTGACGGCGCGGCCGTCAAACCGTCGGCGGCCGCGGCGGCCCGGCTCTTCTCGCTGCCCCACACCATCACCTGCATCCCGAATGCCTGCGCATAGCCCGCGATCATGTGCCCGATCTTGCCGTAGCCCCAGATACCCAGCGTGCGACCCTTGAGCACGCGGCCGAGGCCGTTGAGTTCTGGATTGATGGACGCCGTCTGCCACAGCCCATCCTTCAGGTTGTTGGCATAGGGAACGATCTTGCGGCTGGCGGCCATGATCAGTGCCCACGTCAGTTCGGCCGGTGCGACGGGCGAGCCGATGCCTTCCGCGATCGCGATGCCGTGCTCCGTCGCGGCAGCCACGTCGACGTGGCCGGATACCTTGCCCGTTTGCGAAATCAGCTTCAGGTTCGGCAGTTTGGCCAGCAATGCGCGTGGAAATGTCGTGCGTTCACGGATCAGGACGAGGGCGTCGAATGGCGCCAGGCGGATCGCCAGCTGGCCCAGGCCGCGGGCTGAGTTAGTGAACACTTTGACGTCGTGCCCCTCCAACAAACGGAAGCATTCGAGGCCGCGGACGGCGTCTTGATAATCGTCGAGAATCGCAATTTTCATGGATGTTAGCCGATGTTAGTGGCAAGAAAGTAATGAAATAACAGAATTTGAACGATGAGAGATAGCCTACTACATTAGTCAATCAAAATTCCTACATTTTTGTTATTGAAGCATTTGAAACGCGTTTGGTCAGGTGTAGAATCGACCAGAAATAAGAGCCCGAGATGTCAGAGTTACATCATTTGCGGCCAGCAGCACACGTTCCAACCAGTCCGCCGGCACTGCGCAACCGCGTCCGGGACTGGTGACATGACCGCCGTAGCGCCGCACCGTGACCAACACGGCTCCGGGCGTGGGCCCACGAGGCCATCCTGACGACGATCCTGCCGGGACAAGATAAACGGGATTCCCGTCACCGCGCGCATCGCAGGCCGCCGCCTCTGCCGCACAGGTGCCGGAATCGCCAGGAATTCTTAATTGGCATTGGAGGTATGTATGAACCAGCCCGTGATGCGCGGTGTCGCCGCACTGAACGTCCCAGCTTACATCAAGCACAATAAACTCATCAATTGGGTGTCCGAGATCGCGGCCCTGACGAAGCCCGACGCCATCTACTGGTGCGACGGTTCCGAAGAAGAGTACGACCGCTTGTGCGCACAGATGGTCGAGGCCGGCACGATGAAGCGGCTGAACCCGGCAAAGCGCCCGAATTCGTATCTGGCCTGTTCCGATCCGAGCGACGTGGCGCGTGTCGAAGACCGCACCTTCATCTGCTCGGCCACGAAGGAGCAGGCAGGTCCGACCAATAACTGGGTCGACCCGAACGACATGCGCCAGACGCTGAACGGCCTGTTCGACGGCTGCATGGCCGGCCGCACGATGTATGTCGTGCCGTTCTCGATGGGCCCGCTGGGCTCGCCGATCGCCCACATTGGCGTGGAACTGTCCGATTCGCCGTATGTCGCCGTCAACATGCGCATCATGACCCGCATGGGCAAGGCCGTGTATGACGTGCTGGGCAACGACGGCGATTTCGTGCCGTGCGTGCACACCGTCGGCATGCCGCTGCAGCCGGGCCAGCAGGACGTGCGCTGGCCGTGCAATGCCACCAAGTACATCGTGCACTATCCGGAAACGCGCGAGATCTGGTCGTTCGGCTCGGGCTACGGCGGCAATGCGCTGCTGGGCAAGAAGTGCTTCGCGCTGCGCATCGCCTCCAACATGGGTTACCAGGAAGCCCAGCAGGGGGGCACCGGCTGGYTGGCCGAGCACATGCTGATCCTGGGCGTGGAATCGCCGCAGGGCGACAAGAAATACGTCGCGGCCGCATTCCCGTCGGCCTGCGGCAAGACGAATTTCGCGATGCTGATTCCGCCCGCCGGCTTCGAAGGCTGGAAGGTCACGACGATCGGCGACGACATCGCCTGGATCAAGCCGGGCACCGACGGCCAGCTGTACGCCATCAATCCGGAAGCGGGTTACTTCGGCGTCGCCCCGGGCACCAACCAGAAGACCAACCCGAACTGCATGGCCTCGCTGCGCGAGAACGTCATCTTCACGAACGTGGCGCTGACCGATGACGGCGACGTGTGGTGGGAAGGCATGACGAAGGAGCTGCCATCGCACCTGATCGACTGGCAGGGCAAGGACTGGACGCCGGCGTCCGGCACCAAGGCGGCGCACCCGAACGCCCGCTTCACCGTCGCCGCCACGCAAAACCCGGTGATCGACCCGGCCTGGGACGATCCGGCCGGCGTGCCGATCTCGGCCTTCATCTTCGGCGGCCGCCGCTCGACCACGGTGCCGCTGGTGACGGAAGCCCGCAACTGGACGGAAGGCGTGTACATGGCCGCCACGATGGGCTCGGAAACGACGGCCGCCGCCGCCGGCCAGATGGGCATCGTGCGCCGCGACCCGTACGCCATGCTGCCGTTCATCGGCTACAACATGAGCGATTACTTCCAGCACTGGCTCGACCTCGGCCGTAAAGTGGCCGACAAGAACCCGGCCGCGCTGCCGAAGATCTTCTGCGTCAACTGGTTCCGCACCGACGACAAAGGACAGTTCGTGTGGCCGGGCTATGGCGACAACATGCGCGTCCTGAAATGGATCCTGGACCGCACCCAGGGCCAGGCCGGCGGCGTCGAGAACATGTTCGGCACCACGCCGACATACGGCGACCTGAACTGGACCGGCATCGAGTTCACGAACGAGCAGTTTACGCAGATCACGTCGATCGACAAGGATGCATGGCGCGAAGAGCTGAAACTGCACACCGAACTGTTCGACAAGCTGGCCTACCGCCTGCCGCAGGAACTGGTGGCCACCAAGCAACAGCTGGAGAAGCGTCTGGCCGAGTAAGCCGGCTGCGAAAAGTTACAGGCGAGGAGACGACGGCGGTCCCATGAGGCCGCCGCGACATGGAAAAGGGACAGGTATGCATGCCTGTCCCTTTTTTTCATTGGTGCATGCGATGCCTAATAGCAACCGGCCCATTAATTTGGTTTTTTGATTTTACTAAACGATGTTAATACCTTATCCTGTCGTAACTCGCACTGTTAGCGCAAACATCTACCCTTCAGCGAGTCCCGACGTGATAAGGACAATAAGCATGAGACACCGCCGTACCGTGCTGCGCGCCGCCCTGGCGCTGGCATTTACTACCCCCCTCGTACTGCCGGCAACGGCCCTGGCCGCGGATGCCGCACGCCAGATCGTCGTCGACGCCAAGGCACCGACCGTCGCCCGCGACCATGCCGCCGACCTGTCGGTGGGCTCCGATTATCCGGGGACGCTGATCCGCGACGACAGCCTGGCCCAGCTCAAAATTGCGAAAGACGAACTCGGCTTCCGCTACATCCGCTTCCACGCGATCTTCCACGACATTCTCGGCACGTACAAGATCGTGGACGGCAAGCCGGTCTATGACTGGACAAAGATCGACTACCTGTACGACAAGCTGCTGGGCATGGGCATCAAGCCGTTCGTCGAGCTGGGCTTCACGCCGGACGCGATGAAGACGTCGGACCAGACGATCTTCTACTGGAAGGGCAATTCCTCACACCCGCAGCCGGACAAGTGGGCGGGCCTCGTCGACGCCTTCGTGCGCCACGTGCAGCAGCGCTACGGCGCGGAAGAAGTGCGCTCGTGGTTCTTCGAAGTGTGGAACGAGCCTAACCTGGACGGTTTCTGGGAAAAAGGCGACCAGAAGGCATACTTTGAACTGTTCGACCTGACGTCGAAGACGATCAAGGCCATCGACCCGTCCCTCCGCGTGGGCGGTCCGGCGACGGCGGGTGCGGCCTGGGTGCCGGAGTTCCTCGCGCACACGCAGAAGAGCGGCGCCGCGGTCGACTTCATCGCCACGCACACGTATGGCGTGGATGGCGGCTTCCTGGACGAGAACGGCCAGGGCGACCAGAAGCTGTCGCCGAAGCCGGACGGCATCGTCGGCGACGTGCGCAAGGTCCGCAAGGAGATCGAAGCCTCGTACCTGCCCAAGCTGCCGCTGTATTTCACGGAATGGAGCACCAGCTACAACCCGCGCGACCTCGTGCACGATTCGTACATGAGCGCCGCCTACATCCTGTCCAAGCTCAAGGCGACCGAGGGCATCGCGCAGGGCATGAGCTACTGGACCTATACGGACCTGTTCGAGGAGCCGGGTCCGCAGACCGGGCCGTTCGAAGGCGGCTTCGGCCTCATGAACCCGCAGGGCATCCGCAAGGCCGCCTGGTTCGCCTACAAATACATGAACCAGCTGGGCGAGCAGCAGGTGCAGACTACCGACACGCAGAGCTGGGTGACGCGCGACGACAAAGGGGTCCAGGTGCTGGCCTGGGACTTCCAGACGCCGGACATGGGCGACAAGACCAACCGTCCGTTCTTCGGCGCCGTCCAGCCGACGCGTAACAGCACGCCGCTGAAGATCCAGCTGAAGGGCATGAAGCCGGGCACGTACGCGGTGCAGATCTACCGCACGGGCTTCAAGGCCAACGATGCGTACACCTCGTACATCGAGATGGGCAAGCCGAAGACCCTCACGAGCGACCAGCTCGCGAAGCTGCAGGCGCAGACGCAGGACAAGCCGCAGACGAAGTCGGTGAAGGTCGGCGCCAACGGTACCGCGAGCCTGCAGGTGCCGATGCGCGCGAACGACGTCGTGCTGGTGAAGATCGCGAAGTGATCTAAAAACTTATCCCGGTAGGCGCCGACTCGTAGGGTGGGCGGCCCCCGCCCACCAAGCGTATGCGTCGCGGACATGCTTGGTGGGCGGCACCCTACTGGGATACGCTCTAAGCCGCTCAGCTCCACTGCATCAGGCAGGGCGGCACCAGCAGCGCGAGGGCCAGCACGAGATAGATCAGCTGCAGCGGGATCATCCACCTGGCCCACGTGAGCCACGGCACGCGCGCGAGCGCGAGCACGCCGACCGTGATGCCCGACGTCGGAATCATCGGCGTCGACAATTCGCCGAGCTGGAAGGCGAGGATCGCGGTCTGGCGCGACACGCCGACGAGGTCCGCGAGCGGTGCCATGATCGGCATCGTCAGCGCGGCTTGTCCTGTACCCGAGTGGATGAAGAAGTTGATCACCGACTGGATCAGGTACATCTTCTGCGCCGTGAACACGGGGTGGCTCGACTGCACGAGCGGCATCAGGCCATGCAGCATCGTGTCGATGATGTGGGCGTCGCGCGCGATGATCATCGTGGCGCGCGCGATCGCGATCACCAGCGCCGTCGGCGCCAGGTCCTTTACCCCCTGCATGAAGGCCGCCACCCAGTTGTCGGGCGCGAGGCGGCCGATGATGCCCACCCCGATCGCCATGGATAAGAACAGCGCGGCGATCTCGTCGATGTCCCATTTGAATTTCACCACCCCCACCACCATCGAGCCGAGCGCCAGTGCGAACAGYGCGAGCACTGCGCCATGGCGGCCCGTCATGCGGTCGTGCGTCAGCGCCGGCGGCTGTTCCTGGCGCCGCGTCTGGTCCAGCACATAGGTCGGGCTCAGCGCAGGATTGCTCTTGACGCGGGCCGCGTACCACATCAGGAACAGGATCGTGACGATGGTCGCCGCCGCCCACACGATCAGCCGATAACCCATCCCCGAGAACACCGGCACGCCGGCGATCCGCTGCGCGATGCCGACGTTGAACGGATTCAGGAACGCGGCGCCGAAGCCGACCTGCGAGCCGAGGAAGGGAATCGATACGCCGACGATGGTGTCGTAGCCGAGTGCCAGCGCCAGCGGCACGAAGATCAGGATGAACGGGATCACCTCCTCGCTCATGCCGAACGTGGCGCCGCCGAGCGAGAACAGAGTGACGAACACGGGAATGAGGGCCGCGCGCACGAGCCGCGAGTGGTCGTGCGCACGCGCGATCGAGCGGATCGCCGTGTCGATCGCTTCCGTTTTCTGCACGACGGCGAACGCGCCGCCGACGATCAGCACGAAGCCGATGATCTGCGCCGCCGCCTCGAAGCCCTTGATGGGTGCCTTCATCAGCGCCACGAGGCCCTGCGGCGCGCTCGCAACGTAGTGGAACGAGGCGGGATCGACGAGCTCCTTGCCGTCCACGAGGTGCGTCTCGTACTTCCCGCCGGGGACGAACCACGTCGCCAGTGCGATCAGCGCGAGAATCGAAAACAGCAGCACGAAGGTGTTGGGCATTCGCAGGCGCATGCGCAGCGTCTCCTTATTGACTCAAAAGGGAACCGGAACGGAAGGGCGTCGTGCCCGCGATCTTACAGACCTGCATGCCGCGCAGCAGGTGGCGGTGTGCCGTGCTCGCGAACAGCAGGCCGTCGCGGCTGGCGCGCACGGTGGTCGTGTTTCCGGTCACCGGATCGACGATGTCGGCGACCGCGTCACCGGCCTTCACGTCGTCGCCCAGCGCCTTCAAAAAGACCAGCACGCCAGATTGCGGCGCATTCAACGGCTCGACGGCTTCGAGCGGCGTCGGTGCGCACAGCGGCGCGGGAAGCGGCGCCGCCGGTAGATCGATGAGGCCTTCGTGCGCGAGAAATTGCAGGATCGCCTGTGCATCGTGTTCCGCGTAATCGTAGCGCACGTCCATCTCGCCGCGCAGTTCGACGGTGACGGCGGCGCAGGAGGGTGGGATTGGAACGTCTGGACCGAAGTGTGCGGCCAGGTCCCACCACAGCCGGCTGCACGCTTCGTCGAACGGCTCGCCGCCCGAGACGTCGGACAGCAGCAGGGCGCGCGCGCCGAGCAACGTCGCCAGCGGCTGCACCCGATCCGCCAGCACGGTGCCCGTGTACACGTGGAGCAGGGCTTCGTTGTCACAATGCAGATCGAGCACGATGTCGGCATCGATCGCCAGCGCCAGCAGCGTCTTTTTCAGCACTTCCGTGTGATTCGCGGGCTCCCAGCCGTCGACGGCGGCGCGCGCGGCGGCGCGGATCGCGGCGACGTTGGCGTCCGCGTCGGCACCAAGGCGGTCCGTGAGCGCGGCCTTCAGTTCGTCGGCCACGTGACGGAACGCGCGGTTGAAATTCACGCCGCTGCCCAGGTCGAAGCGCCCGAACGGCATGCCATGCACGACCTGCGACAGGCCGATGGGATTCGCGGCCGGCACGAGGACGATTTCACCTTTGATGCGGCCGGCGGCATCGAGCCGTTCCAGTTCGCGCCGCAGCACGTGCGCCACGAGCATCGCCGGCACCTCGTCCGCGTGCAGCGAGGCCTGGATATACGCCTTCCCACCGCTGCCCGCGCTGCCGTAGTGCCAGGACGTGAGCTGGTAGGTGGCGATGGCCGATTCGGTCGCGATCGGGTGTGTCTGAGCATGCATGGGCAGGGTCTCCGGGTGGCGGCTGCTCGGCCGATTATGTATGAATCTTTACACAACGTAAATCGATGAAAGAATATTTTCAGAAATTTGTTGAGCTGGCCATCAAACCTGTTTTACATTTAAAAATGTTTATTCATTGACATGCATGCGATGACCCCTGCCGTTCCGCCCAGCGCTGCCCCCGACATCGGCTTCGCCGAGTCTTCGCTCGGCCAGGCGCTGCTGCGTGTGCTGGCCGAGGGTTCGGCATCGAACCGGGTCATCGCCGACTACCTGCTGCGCAACCAGGTGCGCGTGACGGCGCTCGGGATCGAGGAACTGGCCGAGGCGTGCGAGATATCGACCGCGACCATCAGCCGCTTTGCGCGCGATCTCGGTTTCAGGAATTACGCGGCGATGCGCGGCGCGGTGGCCGAGACCCTGCAATCGGTGCTGCAGCCCGTCGAAAAGCTGCGCAGCACTTTTGCGCGCCGCGCCGCCGCACAATCGGCCGCACCCCGGCCGGCTTTGGAAAGCCTGGGGTATGCGGAAGCGGCCATCGCGGCCACGAGCCGCGCGCTGGCGGGCGCCCAGTTCGATCGCATCGGCACCGTGCTCACGAAGGCGCGCACCGTGTACGTGCTGGGG
>NZ_JBFUDR010000278.1:0-8378 GCF_056404615.1 Massilia sp. P2_C2
CAAGATGGTCATCAACGCGCTGAACTCGGGTGCCGACAGCTACATGACGGACTTCGAGGATTCCAACACGCCGAACTGGGACAACCAGATTACCGGCCAGCTCAATATGCGCGACGCCGTGCGCAAGACGATCTCGCTGGAACAGAACGGCAAGCAATACAAGCTGAACGACAAGGTCGCCACCCTGGTCGTCCGCCCGCGCGGCTGGCACCTGGACGAGAAGCACGTGCTCGTCGACGGCAAGCGCATCTCCGGCGGCATCTTCGACTTCGCCCTGTTCATGGTCCACAACGCGAAGGAACAACTGGCCCGCGGCGCCGGTCCGTACTTCTATCTGCCGAAGATGGAATCGCACCTGGAAGCACGCCTGTGGAACGACATCTTCGTGATGACGCAGAACGAACTGGGCCTGCCGCAGGGCACGATCAAGGCGACGGTGCTGATCGAGACGATCGTCGCCGCCTTCGAGATGGACGAGATCCTGTACGAACTGCGCGAACACAGCGCCGGCCTGAACGCGGGCCGCTGGGATTACATCTTCTCGTGCATCAAGAAGTTCAAGCTGGACAAGGACTTCTGCCTGGCCGACCGGCCGAAGGTCACGATGACGGCGCCGTTCATGCGCGCCTACGCGCTGCTGCTGCTCAAGACCTGCCACAAGCGCGTCGCGCCGGCGATCGGCGGCATGTCCGCACTGATCCCGATCAAGAACGATCCGGAGAAGAACGAGACGGCGATGTCCGGCGTGCGGACCGACAAGGCCCGCGACGCCACCGACGGCTACGACGGCGGCTGGGTCGCGCACCCGGGCCTCGTCGACCTTGCGATGACGGCGTTCAAGAAGGTCCTGGGCGACCGTCCGAACCAGATCGACAAGCAGCGGCCGGACGTCGAAGTGACGGCCAGGGACCTGCTGGACTTCCGTCCGGAGACCCCGATCACGGAGGCGGGCCTGCGCTACAACATCAACGTCGGCATCCACTACCTGGGCGCCTGGCTGGCCGGCAATGGCTGCGTGCCGATCCACAACCTGATGGAAGACGCCGCCACCGCGGAGATCAGCCGCTCGCAGGTCTGGCAATGGATCCGTTCGCCGAAGGGCGTGCTGGAAGATGGCCGCAAGGTCACGGCCGAGATGGTTCGCGCGATGATCCCRCAGGAGCTGGCCAACGCCAAGGCGGCCGCCCCGAACGGCGACAGCCCGACCTATGACCGCGCCGCCCAGATCTTCGAGCAGATGTCGACGTCGGAAGAGTTCGCCGAATTCCTGACCTTGCCGCTGTACGAAGAAATCTGACGATCCGCGTGCCCGCACGCGCGGGCACGATCGCACCGCACGCGACGCTGGCGTGCGGTCACCGCTTCCGTTGCGCCATCGGCTCCCGGCCGACGAACTCCAGTAACGCATCCTCGTCGATAGCATGCCCTTGCATCCGCCATAGCAGCGCATCGATCCGGTCCGCTCCCCAGAACAATTCCCCGTCGCCGGCAATGCGAAAGGTCGGCACACCGAACACGCCATCCGCCATGGCTTGCGCCGTCGCGTCCGCCAGCGCCTGCTTCACGGCCGGCGTTTGCGCGGCCGCCAGCAGACCAGTCCCGTCCTGCCCGGCCTCGTCCGCCAGGCGCACGAGCGTCGCCTCGTCCATCAGGTCCGCACCCCGTTCCCACGTCGCGCAGGTCAACGCCATCAGCAAGGCGCCGCGCGTCGCGTCGTCCGCGAGTGCCGTGCACATGCGCAAGGCGGGCAGCGGATTGAACGGGTGGCCGGGCGGACCGGCGAAGGACAGCCCACGGCGGGCGGCTTCGCGCATCACGTCGCGGAACAGGTAGCGCCGCTTGGCCGGCACCTCGGCCGGCCCGATATTGCCGTGGGCGTTCAGCAGCCCGGCAAACAGGACGGGCACAATGACGATGCGCGCGCCCGCGGCCTCGAGGCGCCCGAGATCGCGCAGGCCCAGCCACGCGTACGGACTGACCGGATCGGCATAGCAGCGCACCGTGACCATGGCGTGCTCAGAACACGTTCTTCCATTCGCGCAGCGCGGCGAACACGGTGACCGGGTCCGCGCCCGGCGCCAGGCGGCCGGCAGCCGTCAGGCTGGCGATGATGGCCGGTTCGCCCGTGCGCAGGAAGGGATTGGTCGCCTTTTCGATGGCGATCGTCGACGGGATCGTGGGCAGGTGCGTGCCGCGCAACTGGCTGTCGTGCGCGATGCGCATCTGCAGCGCGCGATTGCCCGGTTCCAGCGCTTCGGCGAAGCGCAGGTTGGACAGGGTGTATTCGTGGGCGCAATAGACCAGCGTATCGTCGGGGAGGGCGGCGAGCTTGGCCAGCGACGCCGTCATCTGCGCGGGCGTGCCTTCGAACAGGCGGCCGCAGCCGGCGCCGAACAGGGTGTCGCCGCAGAACAGCCAGTGACCACGGTCGTCGTCCCGCACGTAGGCGATATGGCCCCTGGTGTGGCCGGGCACGTCCAGCACGGCGAGCTCGAGCGCCAGTCCGGGCACTCGCGCGCGATTGCCCTCGGACAATGGATGGGTGACGGCGGCAATGCCGTCGGTGCGGGGACCGAAAACCGGTACGTTGCTGTGTTCGAGCAAGCGCGTCACGCCGCCAATGTGGTCAGCATGGTGATGGGTGAGTAGAATGGCAGTCAGGGTGAGGTCGTTCGCCTCCAGGGCCGCAAGGATGGGTTCCGCGTCGCCCGGGTCGACCGCTGCCGCGTGGACGCCGTCATGGATGAGCCAGAGATAATTGTCCTTGAACGCGGGCACGATCAGTACGGCAAGCTCAGTGGTCGAATGCTTGGACGAGGGAGTCATAGGTATGAATAAAGGTTGGGCATGGACAGCGCGGCATCCGAAAAATCCATTATAGCGCTCGACCGCTGGCTGCAATCGCCGGCTGGCGCGTACGTGCGCGCCTGGGAACAGGCCTGCCTGGACGAGCTGACGGTCGATATCTTCGGCTTCAACGCGGTCCAGATCGGCGTGCCGCAGATCGACGCGCTGGCCGCCAACCGCATGCCCAACAAATGGCAGGCGGCCACGCGCACGTCGACGGCCGACGAGCTGGTTTACGCGGCGACGGGCAAGCAGATCGCGGTGGCGCTCGACTTCGCCGAGCTGCCGTTCGCGTCGCAGAGCCTGGACCTCGTCGTGCTGCCGCACGTGCTCGAATTCGCGGCCGAGCCGCACCAGGTGCTGCGCGAAGTGGAGCGCGTGCTGATCCCGGAGGGCCAGGTGATCATTTGCGGTTTCAATCCGGCCAGCCTGTGGGGCGTGCGCCAGGGGATGGGGCGCATCACGAGCAGCGACTACCTGCCGGCGGCGGGCGAGTTCATCTCTATGCCCCGCCTGAAAGACTGGTTAAAATTGTTGAATCTCGGCGTGACGCGCAGCCATTTCGGCTGCTACGCGCCGCCGTTCCGGACCACGCAATGGCTCAACCGCTTCGCCTTCGTCGAAGGGGCGGGGCGGCGCTGGTGGCCGTATCTCGGGGCCGTGTATATGGTCCACGCGATCAAGCGCGTGAAGGGCATGCGCATCATCGGCCCGGCCTGGAACAGGAAGACGAGCAAGGCGCCTCAGGCGGTGCCGGCGGCGAACCGCAACGAACATCACAAGTAATGCAAAGGAAAGACACGCAGCATGACCAAAGTTGAGATTTTTACCGACGGCGCCTGCAAGGGAAATCCGGGCACCGGCGGCTGGGGCGCGCTGCTCGTGGCCGATGGCGGCCACGAAAAGGAGATCTTCGGCGGTGAGCCGAACACGACCAACAACCGCATGGAGCTGCGCGCCGTGATCGAGGCGCTCACCGTCCTGAACCGTCCATGTGAAGTCGTCCTGCACACGGACAGCCAGTACGTCCAGAAGGGCATCTCGGAATGGATCCATGGCTGGAAGGCGCGCGGCTGGAAGACGTCCACGAAGGAACCGGTCAAGAACGACGACCTGTGGAAGGCCCTCGACGCCGCCCAGCAGCAGCACACCGTCGAATGGCGCTGGGTACGCGGCCACAACGGCCATCCCGGCAACGAGCGCGCCGACGCCCTCGCCAACATGGGCGCGGCTTCGGTAAGGCGCTGATTTTGCTATACTTCCTGGTCTTTCCCAACGCTTTTTGAGTATCCACGCGCATGCGCCAAATCGTCCTCGACACCGAAACCACCGGCCTGAATCCGCGCACCGGCGACCGCATCATCGAAGTCGGTTGCGTCGAAATCCTGAACCGCAAACTGACCGGTAATAACTTCCACCGCTACATCAATCCCGAGCGCGACTCGGATGAAGCGGCGCTGGCGGTGCACGGCCTGACGACGGAGTTCCTCAGCGATAAGCCGAAATTCCACGAGATCGCCGAAGAACTGCGCGCATTCGTGCAGGGCGCCGAGATCATCATCCACAACGCGCCGTTCGACCTTGCGTTCCTGAACCACGAATTCGAACGCCTGGGCCTGCCGCCGTTCGCCGAGCACTGCAACGGCGTGATCGACACGCTTGTACACGCCAAGGAACTGCACCCTGGAAAGCGCAACTCGCTGGACGCGCTGTGCGACCGCTACGGCATCTCGAACGCGCACCGCAAGCTGCACGGCGCATTGCTCGACTCGGAGCTGCTGGCCGATGTCTACCTGGCAATGACGCGCGGCCAGAACTCGCTGTCGATGGACGTCGAGGTCGAAACGAGCGTCGGCGGCCAGTTGCTGGAAGCCGGTCCGCTGGGCGACATCCTCGTGCTGCCGGCCAGCGCCGACGAGCTCGCCGAGCACGAGGACGTGCTGGCCGCGCTCGATAAAGGAGTAAAAGGAGAATGTATTTGGAGAAAATATTCTCTGCAGGGGTGACAGAACGCAAAATTCCCCCTATAATGCTCGTCATTGCAGCGATGCAAACGCAGCAAAAGCAGTAAAAAGGGGCGGTTAGCTCAGGGGTAGAGCACAGCATTCACACTGCTGGGGTCGCAAGTTCGAAACTTGCACCGCCCACCAGGATTGAAGTTTCCGATTCAAGGACTTGGATTCCATCGGCGAGTTGAGTAAAACAACTTGGGGGAAATTCGGGGAATCGGGACAAAAAGGAAGCCAGCGATAAGCTGGCTTTCTTCGTTTACACCGTCTGATCGCGGCCGTTCGTAATGCAATGTTTCGTGATTCCAGCCAAACCCGGGAACTCGTGCGCGGCGAGGCGTTGGCTCAGGGCTTCAGCCCGTTACGCCGTTGCCTGCTCGATGGCCCATGCGTTCGCCACGTCMTACTTCAGATTTCGGACTACGCAGATGAACGGGTTTTCGGTACGTTGCAGGATTTTTCCATCGACGCCGAGAGGGACCCGCTTGCGACCGACCGTATCACCCTCATTGCCGCCCACGGTCAGGGCAAAGGCACCGGAAGCGTCCCGGCCCAATGCAACGACCAGGGCGGAATGGCTTTCGTAGGCTTCGTGTGCCGCGGCGAAGCCGAAGTCGAGTTTCTGTTTACCGCGATTGTTGTGAATGAGGTCGCCCACCCGAGGGGCGCATGATTCAATGGGGTAGCCGCGAAACAGTCCCCGGTCGGCCCGGGCATTCGCGATCGCCCAGTAGACGAAGCGTGAATGCGCGTTTGACGCCTTGAATTCCGCAGGCGCCGCACCTCCCGTGCGCATCAGCCAGGAAATGAACACGGCTGACCACGCGGTTTCGACCCCCGGGAATGTGTAGTCGAGATCTTGCCAGAATGTGCGGATCTGCTCCTTGAGCGGGGAGTCGCTCTCGACATATTGATGATATTTTTGATACTGCTGATTTGCGAGATCCACGATCCGGTTCGCGAATTCGCTCGGCGTCTCGGCCGGCGTCGCGTTGTCTTCCGCAAACTGCAGCATGCTGTCGATATTCGCCTGCAGCGTCGAGAAGCCACCATAATCGCCGTCGGCAAACGCGTCTTCGTAAGTCCCGTGCACGCCGGGCGAGAGGGTACAGAGCGACGTGGTGGCGACTTCCTGCCTGATATTCGGGGAAGGATAGCCGTGGCCGGCCCAGCCATGCGATTCGGCCAGCATCGTATAGTCGGCGATGCCCAGCGTTTCCTTCATATGGGCACACACCTGCCCCGATCCGTACACACCGATTCGATAACGCGGCGTTCCGCCGGCGGCGGCTGCCAGCCCCTGGCGCACGTCCTTGAAATACTGTGCGATCACGCCGTGCGTATCGTCGGCTGTTGCATCGTAGTCCACCGCAAAATAGATTGCGCTGCCTTCCGGCTGTCCGAGTTCCACCGCATACCGATGCGCATGCAGACCGTCCCGTTCGCCACGTTTGTCCTTGAAGTAGTCGCGCTCGGTCGGTCCGTCTTCATAGATGGCGACGAGGTTGATCCCCTTGTCCAGCAGTGCCTTGGCTTCCCCTGGCGTCAGTCTTTTCTGGGGCATGGCGGTGGTCGTGCTGTAGTAGCGGCACGCGAATGCAATATTCCCGAGCCGTAGGCAGTCTGCCAGTGTAGCGACCGATACGTTTGTTGATATTCCTCGAGACATCGCTGCTCCCTTCGTGTATTAACTGAGCGTTACGTAGAGATAACAGAGTCAGCTGTAAATTATTACTAACATATTTGCTAATTGACATTCAGTCATTTGACAATCGATTATTGGTCGGTGGTATTGATCGGAATCAAAATTATCGACCGGCCTCCTGCTTGTCTGCCGCGTATTCCGCGATTTCGGCGCCAGCCTCCAGCACGGCCGCACTTTGGATGACTACCTGATGGAGTGACCATGCAGATCAATGAAGTCCTTTCGCTGGTGACGTTTGGTGCAATCGGTGGAATGCTCGGCCAGGGGCTGCGTGTCGTGGTTGGCTTGAAAAAGGCTCAGGAGCAGGCTGCTGCGAACGGATTGTCTTTTCAGGACGACGTGTTCGACAGCCGACGACTCTGGTCGAGCCTGCTGATCGGGGCGATTGCCGGCGGCATCGGCGTGTTCACGCTGACCACGCTCCCGACTTTCAAGGATGAGGCAGAGGCGGCCAACAAGTTCTTTGCCCTCGTCGGGATCGGCTATGCGGGCACTGACTTCATCGAGGGTTTCATCAACCGGTATCTTCCACTCCAGGACAGCACGGCTGGAAACGCGAAAGAGACACGCAACCCTCCGCCCGCCGACCCGCCGGCTCCTGCTCCGGCTGGAAACCAGGCCCAAGCCGTCGCCCTGCTTCAGGCGGGAGCAATCCCGACGCCAGCGCAGGGCGATCCGCGCCTGATGACTGCTGGTTCCCTGCTCGTTCTTCCAGCGTTCTGGCTGGCGATTTCCTCTGGTGGTGCTGCACCAGGAGACGACGTCGCGGCGCCGGGTGGGGCGGCGGCTGCAGCGAACATGCCATTCCCTGATGCCGACACACCTGCCGGACCGGACGGCAAGGCGGCAGGCGTGCAGGCGGGCGCGCAGGAAGCCTGACCGGAGGGCGAAGGCGGGCGCCGTCTGGAGCGGCGCGCAACCGTTCGCACGCACGAATATCACGAGGAGACACTGTGGCATATCCTTCGCGGATCATCGATTTGCACACCCACCTGTTCAATGCACGCTACGTGCCCCTTGCGAGTGTTATCGCCAACGCGATGAAAAAGGATTCAAGTCCGCTGGCCGAACGTGCGGCGGCTCTTCTCGAGGAAATGACAGGATCGAGCTACGCATCGGACGACTTCCTGCCCATGCCAACGGATCCAGACGAGAAGGATGCGTATTTGCTCGACAAGATCTGGGCGATTGCCCGCTTCGAGCTTGCACGGGCCGGCCAGGCGCCGGCACTCCTTGGCGCGCCGGACGCCGGCGAGAAATCCGACGGGATCGATGCGGAGCGCATCATGCAGCTGATCGTCGACCTCTCGGAGATCGATTACGCCGCAGAAGGCTGGGCTGGCGAGGTGCCGCCGCGGCGACCGACCGAAGCCGGCTTCGTGTCGCCATCGGGGGCGGATATCCTGGCTTGGGCCGGCAAAGTTCTGCGCATGGCGCTGCATATCGTGGCGACGCTCATGGAGCCTGGAGCATGGGGCCACGTGGAAAACTACCTGGAGTTCTTCCTGACAATGCTGAAATCCGAACAGGCGTTGCTGGACAAGATATTCGAAGGTTACGGCAAAGGCTTCCCACAATTGCAGGTTGTCCATTTTATGATGGATATGCAGATGGCCTACGCCGGTCAGGAAAGCCCGCGTTATCCCTTTTTCCCGAATCAGCTCGACAAGATGAAGAAGCTGGAAGCGGCGAACAAGGGGAAGGTAGCCGGATTCGCCGCGTTCGATCCGCGGCGGGAGAATTGGCGGGAGCGTGCGGAGTATGCCCTGGATAACGGATTTGTCGGTTTCAAGTTCTATCCTGCGATGGGCTACGCG
>NZ_JBFUDR010000279.1:0-8377 GCF_056404615.1 Massilia sp. P2_C2
CGACCGGCCAAGACGCTCCTACGTGCGCCCATGAGGCGTGTGAGTGCCCTTTGGGCATCCGGGCCGCCGCCCGGACTCGAATCGCCCGTACGGGCAGCGCACCGGCGCGAAGGTTCGGCAGTACAGTAGTGCGCATGGTGTTCATCAGTAATCGCATAAAAATACAAAAAATCGTATGGYGGTTTCAATGTACTGCATATATAATCAGTATATTGTATCGAATTGATGAATTAAGGGAGCTATGGAACACTTTCCGATCGTGTTGGGTCTTTGCCGATCTGCAATGCAGAGTCCCAATCCGGCGCTCCGCTCGCATGTGGAGCGTCTGGTCCGTGCACTGGAAAAGGAAAAAAATGAAGAGCAGGTCGCCGCCCTTCGTAAGCTCTTGAAGTCGGCAGAGGCTATGCAGGAGATTTCCCCTAGCCGTGTAGTTCTGTCGCGAGCTTCGTTGCGCGGCGAAACCATTACGCCCAGCGTGACTGCTCCAGTTGACCGAGAAACTGGCGATCCCCTTGCGGAGCTGGTTCTTCCAGGACAGCAGGTTGCCGAACAACCATTGTTCAGCGACACGCTCAGTAGTGGGATTGCTGACCTACTTGAAGAATGGCGGCACGTCGATGATTTGCGTGCAGCTGGGGTTCATCCAGCATGGGCAACGATGCTGTTCGGCGCTCCAGGAACGGGGAAAACGATGCTGGCCCACCATATCGCCAGTCAGCTTGGATTGCCACTCGTTATCGCTCGCCTAGATGGCTTGATTTCGTCGTTCCTGGGTACGACGGCGCGGAACATTTCAAGTCTTTTTGCTTTCGCAAATCGTTATAGATGTGTGTTACTTCTAGATGAGTTCGATGCGGTTGCGAAACTGCGAGATGATCCGCACGAACTTGGTGAAATCAAACGCGTGGTGAACACGTTGCTACAATGCATTGATAGTCGTTCGGAGGTCGGTTTCACGATTGCAATAACGAATCATGAATCGTTGCTTGATCCAGCTGTCTGGAGACGGTTCGATATTAGGATTGAGATTCCACGGCCGAATGGGGAAACGCGCATCGCTATGCTCAGACGACACTTCGATCTTCAAGAAATCGACGATTCGAAGATCAGATTGATGGCATGGATCACGGAGGGCGGTAGTGGATCTGATATCGGAAAATTGAGCGATTTTATGCGGCGACAAAGAGCCATCAGGAAAGGCGACTTCAATTTTCTTCAAGCGGTCCGTAGCTTCGTCCAAATGAGCGCTCATGAGGGGCAGTCGCCGAATCGCGTAGCAATCTGGGAGGAGGATGAGGTTCTGGCTCGTACGCTGGCAACTGATCGCATGATCCCCTTTAGTCAAGAGCAGCTCGCAGCATTGTTTGGATGCACGCAGCCGACAATTAGTCGTTGGTTGAAAAAAGACAAATAATTTGAGGATAGATTGACATGCCCCACAACCCAGTTCAAATCATTCTAAATGCGCAGGACTACGTCAGGAAAGCTGACGTCAATCCAGGTGGCACCGTCATTGATTTTTACAAAGGAAGAGACGCTGACTTCGTAGCGCATCGCAACGCCCTCGAAGCCCAAGTCCTTGGGTTGCGTGATGGACTCCAAGGGGGACTGCCCAACGACGTCATCTATGCATTTGTCGAGCTGCAGACGGATGCATGGGCAAAGAGTCATAGACCAATCAAGAAGGTGTTTCCCCCGGGCCAGCAAGTATATGTCGGTGGGGGAAGGCTAGGATCGATGGTGGTCGAATTAACTGCGGCCGACATTCCCAGGATCGCAGCAACTGTGGCGTCTGCAGAGGCTGAGGTAGCCCTCGTCGAGAACAAAAAGGGTGAGTTAAAGCCTAAGCCAACCCGGACTAGGGGCGAGGTAGGGGCGATCAGGTCGATTCGTGCCTATTCGGCGGCTGACCGCCGAGCTTTCTCTCTCGAAGTCGCTTTGCGCTGGCTTACCGACCCGCGAACGGGTGGCGCTTACTATGTTGAGACATTTGTTTCCCGGAGCTCGATCAATTCTCGCGGTTCACAGCCTCTGCGTCTACGTGGGGAGCGAGTGCTTGCTAGTTTCGAAGCAAGTCTCCGAGCGCTCAATCTACCAGTTGAAATTTCAAAGGTTGAAGATGAATGGATTCACGCCTCTGTCTATGTAGTGAAGCTAGCTCCCGAGGTTGTTATGCAAGCGGAACGAGCCCGGCAGGTACACGTGGCGTTGCTTGAATTTTTCGACAACCAGCCTGCGGTGAAGGCAGTACTGCTACCACCAATTCTCCAGGCCACTCATGTAGACAGTGTGCCAGGGCCGACTCCAGTGCTTCCGCAGCCGGATGCTAGGCGTTCGCATCCTGTAGTTGGTATCGTAGATTCCGGAATCACGAAGCTTCCCGCAGTGGATGCTTGGAGTGTTGGATCCTCCGATTTTCTCGACATGGACGGTCAAGATGTTTCTCATGGGACGTTCATTGCGGGCTTGTTATGCGCAGCCGATGTGCTCAATCAAGACCCAATTTTTGCTGAGGCGCGTTGCCGGTTCTTTGACCTAGGATTGCACCCTACTGCGCCTGGAACCTACGAGAATTATTATCCGCGGGGGTTCATTGACTTCCTCGAACAGCTCGATGCCGAGATTCCTGCCGCAAAAGCGCAGGGCGCCCGCGTTATCAACATGAGTCTGGCGGTCACGACGCCGGTTCAACATGATGGTTATAGCGTCTTCGCGAATATCCTAGATGAAATTGCGGATAAACATGACATTCTTTTCGTACTTCCGGCAGGCAATCTAGACGGTGGACTTGCACGTCCACAATGGCCGGCAGCGTCGAACGATGCGCTCGCGATGTTGGCCGGCTATCGATTTCAGGGGCAGGATGGAATTTTTCAACCTGCAGACAGCATCCGCGCCCTCGTTATTGGTGCGCTTGATCCAAAAGACGCTAACGGAAGATACGTCCCGTCGCGCTACACCCGACGCGGACCAGGTCCGGCCCTCGGTATGAAGCCGGATCTAAGCCACGTTGGAGGCATCTTTGACCAGAACAGCGGATTGCATTCGATTTCTCCCACTGGAGCTGGAATTCAAAGCTGTGGAACCAGTTATTCGGCTCCACTTGCGGCAAAGACTATAGCAGCAGTAGATCATGCGATCCAAGGTGGCATAGCTCGAGAAGCCCTTAGTGCCTTGATTATCCATCACGCTCAGATACCGGACGGACTAAATGACCCGGTACTGAAACCGGTGGTCAAGGATTTCATCGGCCACGGAATGCCCCGTGTGGCTGCCGAAACCCTCTTGCTCGATGATCATGAAGTCACGATGGTCTTCAATGGAATATTAAAAAGTGGACAGGAACTTCGGTTCCAATTCTCTTGGCCGGCTAGTTTAGTCGACGAGGAGGGGGCGTGTTCAGGGAAGGTGCGCCTGACACTGGTTTATCGCCCACCAGTGGACCGGGCGTTTGGCGGGGAATTTGTCCGAATAAATTTGGATACCTATTTGCGGCAAGAAGTGATTGATGGGAAAACCGGAGAGGTAACTTTCAAGGGGCGGCTAAAGGGCGATGGCATGAAGCGATTTGAAAAGGAGCTAGTGCAACATGGCGCGAAGTGGTGGCCAGTAAAGTCCCTCGCTGATGAATTCGATCGCGTCGGAAAGTCATCGCAGTGGCGATTGGTCATTGACCCGCTGGCTCGGAGCAACTGCACCGTGCCCGACGAGGGGATTCCATTTTCAGCGATTTTGACCATCGCCTCTCCTGACGGGGTTACTCCTATCTTTAACGAGATGCGTCAGCAGCTGCAGAACTCAGGCGCGCAGATATCTGACATTCGCACGGCTCTCCGGCCTCGTGTTCGCTAACGAGCGGTTTTGGCGGGGGCGGGCAAAGAGCGTGTGGTTCAACCTGGCCGCTCAAAGACTTTGCCGCCGACCCTTCTTTTAATTCGCAGGGAGGTCACCAAGCAATGATGCGTTACGCAAAAAAACGAGGATTTTGATTTCATTTTTTCGCTCATACTGAAAGAGGCCGCCAACGGGCATTTCGACCGGAATCTATCGACTCCCGCTGCAACTCGTGGACTGGAGCTCGAGCTAAGGTCCGTGTTGACGAACCATAGGCGAGCTAACGGATGTTACGCATACGCTTTGATCTGGGAACGAAACGGGCAACCTATCGGTTTCGTAGTGATGTCCGCGCTCGATAGAGACCACGGTAACGAATTGTGGCTGGCGGCGGTTTCCCCTGCCCATAGGAGTAAGGGCGAAGGTACGGAAATGATTAATACGATACTCCGTCAATTCGCACAGCAGGGGGCAGGGCTGTTGGCACGTTGTGCGCCAGAGTCGGAGGCAATGTTCCATATCCTCACCTCGAATGGTTTCGTTCTTGATGTGGTATTGAAAAAGGGCACCAGGCAACTTATCACGCGCTGGTAATGCAATTCTGCTTACTAATTTCACATAGAGGATCCGACATGGCGTCATGCACTGCACCAGTACGTGGACATAGTTCAGCTGCCGCGGCCGCGGCCTGCCCGGCATGCCGTTACCGCACTAACTCCCGGTACGGCGGCTATGGCTCGTCCAATTCTTCGTCGGACAGCAGCGGGGCTAACTATAGCTCTGGCAATACCGGTGGTGGTGGTGGTGGCCGCTCCAGCACCGGCTCAAGACCGCGTTGGTCGAGAGCGGGTTCGTCGGTGTCCTATACTCCGACGCAAGTGCAGTCGCTCACGCCTATCCGCCGGACCGTTGAGGTGCGAGCAGAGGCGCAACCTGACCTTCGTGACGTGTTCCTGTGCCATGCGTGGGACGACCGGCAAGGGCCAGCCATGGAGCTGCATAATTTGCTCGTGGCGGCAGGTGTCAAAGTTTGGTTCAGCGAAAAAGATTTGGGTCTTGGCGTACCTATGATGCGCGCGATCGACAAGGGCTTAGCAAACTCGCGAATCGGGCTCGTGCTTGTAACCCCTGCACTCTTGGGGCGCCTCCCGAAAGAAAGCGTCGCCGATAAAGAGCTTTCGGCACTCCTTGCGGGCAACCAGCTTGTACCTATTGTGCACAACACGACGTATGAAGCTCTCCGCAATGTGAGCCCTTTGCTCGCCTCTCGAAGTGGCCTAGACACTGCAGAAGATTCAATGGCGGTGGTCGCGRCAAAAATCGCCGAGCTGGTTGCCACCTAGATTTCTTACTCCCTCGTGCAGATGGGCGCTTCGCGGTGGTCGTGTGATTTGACGCGCGCTCAGCTCCTTCAGGACGAGTGAAATAAGCCGCGGAACTGGGCGCACG
This sequence comes from Massilia sp. P2_C2, assembly GCF_056404615.1. Lineage (NCBI taxonomy): Bacteria > Pseudomonadati > Pseudomonadota > Betaproteobacteria > Burkholderiales > Oxalobacteraceae > Massilia > Massilia sp. P2_C2. The sequence continues at coordinate 5,284 of NZ_JBFUDR010000279.1, forward strand.
AACCCTTTTTGGTCTGACGGTTCCGGTACCGCCGGGACGTCCAGCACATCTAAGTTATACTGGACCCGTCGTCACGCCAGGGGACAATCATGTTCCGACAGACGGCTGCAAGGCTGCCGTCCTTCCCGCCGTTCTTCCTGATACTGGCCGCTGCATGGTCGGCCATCGCGCTGATGGCCTTGCTGGTCAGCGGCGTGCCTGCGCACGCGCAATCCGCGCGCGGCCCGGTCGTGTTGCTGACGGTCGATGGCGCGATCGGACCAGCCTATGCCGACTACGTGTCGCGCGGCATCAACCGCGCGGCAAAAGAGGGCAGCCAACTGGTGGTACTGCAGCTCGATACCCCCGGCGGGCTCGACACATCAATGCGCTCCATCATTCGCGCGATCCTCACATCGCCGGTTCCAGTGGCGTGCTATGTGGCCCCCGGCGGTGCTCGCGCGGCCAGCGCCGGCACCTACATCCTGTACGCCTGCCACATCGCGGCGATGGCGCCCGGCACCAACATTGGCGCGGCCACCCCGATCCAGGTCGGCGTSGGCGGACAGGAACCGCAGCGCGACAAGAATGCGACGCCTTCGACGCTGGAACACAAGCAGGTCAACGACGCGGCCGCCTTCATCCGCGGCCTCGCCAACATGCGCGGACGCAACGCCGACTGGGCCGAGCGCGCCGTACGCGAGGCGGTCAGCCTGCCGGACGGCGATGCGCTGAAGGCTCACGTGGTCGACTATGTGGCGCCGGACCTTCCTCATCTGCTGGCGCAGGTGGACGGCAGGGTCATCAACGTGCTCGGGCAGGAGCGCACCCTGCGCACTGCCGGCGCGGCAGTCGAGGACGCCCAGCCCGACTGGCGCACGCGGCTGCTGGCGGCGATCACCAACCCCAGCATCGCGCTGATCCTGATGATGGTCGGGATCTACGGACTGATCTTCGAATTCATGAGCCCGGGCGCGGTGGCGCCGGGAGTCGTCGGCACGATCTGCCTGCTTCTGGCGCTGTACGGCTTGCAGCTACTGCCCATCAATTACTCCGGGCTGGCGCTGATCTGCCTCGGCATCGCCTTCATGATCGCCGAAGCTTTCCTGCCGACCTTTGGCGCTGTCGGCATCGGCGGCGTGATCGCGTTCGTGATCGGCGCGCTCATGTTGATCGATACCGAGTCGCCGGGCATGGGCATTCCGCCGTTTTTGGTCGTGAGCGTCGGCGTGGTGGCGGCGTTGCTGCTTGCCGGGACCGCGAGCATTGCGCTGCGCACGCGACGGCGGCACGCAGTAAGCGGTCCCGAGACCCTGATCGGCAGCGTGGCCGAGATGCTGGACGACGCGCCGCATGAGGGCTGGGCCAACGTAGGCGGCGAGACCTGGCGCGTGGTCAGCGCCACGCCGCTCGCGCGCGCACAGAAGGTGCGCGTGGTGGCGCGCCGCGGAGCGGTTCTCGAGGTAGCGCCGCTCGACAATTGAATACAAGGAGGCTGAGATGCTGTTCCAGTTCAGTTTCGGAATCGGTCTGATCGTGATCGTGGTGGCGGCGCTGCTCGCCTCGTCGGTACGCATCCTGCGCGAGTACGAGCGCGGCGTCGTGTTCCAGCTCGGGCGCTTCTGGGCGGTGAAGGGACCGGGGCTGATTCTCCTGATCCCGGTGCTGCAGCAGATGGTGCGGGTCGACCTGCGCACCATCGTGCACGACGTGCCCAAGCAGGACGTGATCTCGCGGGACAACGTCTCGGTAAAGGTATCGGCGGTGCTGTATTTTCGCGTGATCGACCCGCAGCGCGCGATCATCCAGGTCGCCAACTTTTTCGAGGCCACCAGCCAGCTGGCGCAGACGACGCTGCGCTCGGTGCTGGGCAAGCACGAGCTGGACGAGATGCTGGCCGAGCGCGAGCGCCTGAACATCGACATCCAGCAGGTGCTGGACGCGCAGACCGACGCCTGGGGCATCAAGGTCGCCAACGTAGAAATCAAACACGTGGACCTGGACGAATCGATGGTGCGCGCGATCGCTCGCCAGGCCGAAGCGGAGCGCGAACGGCGCGCCAAGGTGATCCACGCCGAGGGCGAACTGCAGGCCTCCGAAAAGCTGATGCAGGCGGCGCAGGTGCTGGCGCAGCAGGATGGCGCGATGCAACTGCGCTACCTGCAGACCTTGTCGTCGATCGCCGGCGACAAGAGTTCGACGATCGTGTTTCCGCTGCCGATGGAGATGCTCGGGAAGCTGGTGGACAGGCTGGGAAGCGATGCTGCGGCACGGTGAGTCTTGCGCTGCATTTTTCCGGCGTCGTCAAGTACACGGCATCGCCCCAATCGTGGCCCCGAGGCTGCCCGCCGGAACAATCGTCTCGGCGGACGGCAGCTTCATCCCGGAAAGGTCGAAGAACGGGAAAACCATCTGGTAAGGCAGGGTGGTGCAGTTGCCATCGCTATCCAGCGAATCACACACCCGCGCACGCACGAAGCGGATGCAGTTGTCGGCATTCGGATCGGTCGTGCAGTTCAGCCGATTGCCTGCGGGACATGTTGGAAGCGTACCCATGTGATTCAGAGTCCAGGTCGCCTTCGAGACCGACAGGTAGTCGATCTTGACATTCTCGGAGGTGACGGGCGTGCCMAGCGCAAGCGGGCCGGATGACGTACGGAAGACGGCGTCCGTCCGGACCTTCTGCAGCGCCGTCGTATCCCGGTAGTCGACGTTTGCCGCGGCGGCGGCGGCGCGGCGGGTCACCTCTTCCAGCGTGTTCAGCAGGAACTCCATGCGTGCCAGCTCGAGTGTTGCGAACACGACCGTAAAAAAGACGATCGCGATCAGCGAGAATTCAATGGCCACGGAACCCGACTCCCTTGTCCGTCCTTCGGATACGCCCCGTTTCATGTCAATTCGCCACATAGCGCACCGACGCATAAGGTGAAATCAACATCCCGGTATCGCTGCCTGTCAGCGGGTTAATGTAAGTGAAGTTGATCGACACATCGAACTGGAACAATGTGTGGTTAACGTCCTTGGTGAGCGTTGCAGTGCACGGCTTGGTCATTGGATTTCCCCCCACCTGATAGATGCAGAAAATGGCCGGGTCCACGGCGACGCCGCTCGGGAC
>NZ_JBFUDR010000280.1:0-8364 GCF_056404615.1 Massilia sp. P2_C2
GTTTAATTAGATGTGAAATAGATGTCGCTCATAATTCATGCCTTTTGGCAAAAATGTGGGCTTGGCGCGGCATCTCTGCAACGTTCTTTTATAGGCCTGCAAACGTTCGAATAAATGCTGGCCGGAAATATAAGTGGTATCGTTCCATGAATATGGCGGGCGGTGGTGCTAAGCTACCGCCTTTCCGATTTCGTCAAATGAACAAAGAGTCAGCGACACCATGGCGAAGCTGCTGGCCATCGACGGCCTGAACATCGTAAGACGCGTGTACGAGGCGAGTCCCGAACCGGACTCGGACCTGAAGGCGAGCATCGCGCTGCGCCACGCGTTTTCGTCGTTCCGCAACCTGCTGGAAGCGCATGCGCCCACGCACGTGCTGGCCGCGTTCGACTATGGCGGCCCCACGTGGCGTCACGCGCTATACCCGCGCTACCGCGAGGGCCGCGCGCCGATGCCGGCCGTGCTGCGCGAGGCCTTGCCGGAATTCCACGAGCGCCTGTGCAAGGTCGGCCTGCACGTGCTGATGCTGCCCGAGGTCGAGGCCGACGACGTGATCGCGACCGGCGTGATGCGCTGGCTGGCGGAGGGGCGCGGCGATGCCGTCGTCGCCACCACGGACAAGGACTTGCACGGGCTGATCGCGCACGGCGCGCTCGTGTGGGATCATTTCAAGGGCGAGTGGCACGACGACGCGTGGGTGCGCAACAAATTCGGCGTCGCGCCGGAGCGCATGCACGACCTGCTGGCGCTGATGGGCGACCCGACGGATGGCGTGCCGGGCGTGTCGAAGGTCGGCATGAAGACGGCGGCGCGACTGCTCAACGCCTACGGCGACCTGGACGCCGTCATGGCCGGTGCCGGCATCCTCAAGACACCGCTGGGCGAGCGCCTGCGCGCGGAACGCGAGATCCTGGAGGTGTCGCGCAAGCTCGTGCAGCTGAAAACCGATGTGCGCTTGGGCGTCACATGGAATATGCTGGCGTACGAGGCAAACTAGAATAAGAAAGAGAAAGGAATCCGATGCTCAAGGCGATCATCGTCGACGGTAGCGCCGTGGCGCGCGGCCTGCTCAATACCGTGCTCACCGACGGCGGCTACGACGTCGCCGGCCAGGCCCATACGGCCGCGGCCGGGTTCGCGCTGGCGCTGAAGCACCAGCCGCAGATCTTCTGCATTGCGCGCGAGYAGTTCGAGGACGGCCAGGAAGCCGTCGAGCAGTTGCGCACGCAACTGCCCAAGACACTCATCTTCATGGTGTCCGGCACGCTCGACGCACCCGCCATCCAGGCCGCGCTGGCGGGCGGCGTGCACGGCTTCATCGTCAAGCCGTTCAAGGCCGATACGGTGCTGCGGACGATCCGCAACACCGTGATTTCCATCGTCAAGAAACACAGAGGGCCGGAACGCGCCTGAACTACGTTGCGACCTTGTTGGCGGCGAGGTCCCAGCCGCCATTCGTGCTGCCTCGTACGCCGCCGGCGATGTTTTGCTGGGTGTACGTCCATTTGATTTTCGAGTACTTCAGACTGACGTGCTCGCTCAGAATCGTACCTTCGACGAGGGATGGCGCGACGCCGCTGATCAGCACATTTTCGAGCTGTATCTCGAAGTACTTGATCGGTTTGCCGTCCCCATCAGCGCGCATGAACTCGAACCTGGCTTTGGGGATGGTTTTGCCCATGGCGCAGGTTTGCAGCAGGATCGGCGATGCCAGGTCTGTAAGCTTGCCGAACACCACATCTTTCAGCTCTGCCCGCTCTGCCGTGTGTCCGCCAGCGGTCGATGCGGTGGCGCTGCGTGGCTGCAGGACAGACCAATGCACTTCGGAGCATTCGATCCAGCCCTGGTGCGCAGAGTCCTGCGACTCACCCTTGATTCCTGCAATTTGCAAGTAGACATCGATGGCCATATGGACTCCTCGTCGGCGTTATTCGGACCCGCGTCCGTCAGCGGCGATTATTCGGATTTTCCAGATGGGGCTGCTTGTTTGAGCGCAACGGACCGGCGATGGCCCTGGTTTAGATTGGCAATCCGAACGTATGGACCAGGAGACGCCGATGACCAAGCAGCATGCACATGCAGCCGCCACGCCCTCCGCAAATGCTGGAATGCGGATGAGCCCGGAGGCTCGCGCCCGGATGCGCCGGCGCGAGAGGGATGTGTTCAATTATTATGATGACATGGGCCCAGGTAAGGGGAATTGTACGTGGGGCCCGGGCATTCTTGCCCATAAGGGCGCGTGCACAAAAGAAGAGTTGGCGACTCCCGTCAGCGCGGCCGCAGTAGAGGCAGAGTTCGCGCGCAGGGTGGCCGATGCCGAAGCTGGCGTCATACGCCACGTGCGTAAGCAAAAGCTGCCGCAAGATCAGTTCGATGCGCTGGTGAGTCTCACCTATAACACCGGGGCGCACGGTGCCCGAAACGTGTACACACTGGTCGACACCGGGCGCCCGGCCGAGGCCTCCTCAAAAATCCGCGCGATGACGTCGACCCACGTGAACGGCAAAAAAGTGGTGGCGCGAGGTCTGATTTCGCGTCGGGAAGAAGAAAGTGCTCCGTTTCAGGCTGCTGCAAAAGCAGCTGCTACGGCTAAAAAATAAGCAAGGAGTCGGCGATGTCTTCTTTACGTACGTTCAAGTGCTTGCCGGTCGTAGCAAGCATACTTGCGTTGATCGCTTATCCGGTCCGAGCGACACAGCCCGGAAATGACGCCGACATTTTCGGCACCTGGACGCTCACCAAAGTGCTCGACTCTGCGGACGTCGCGTCGTTGACTGACGCGCAGGCCAAAGCGCTGATCGGTAAAACCATGGTCGTCCGGCGCGACGCCGTCATCTTCAATGCAGAGCCCTGCCGTGCGCCAGAGTTGACGCGTCATCGCGAAGATGCAGCGAAGTACATACGTGAAGGCTATCACGCCCGGGTCGGCTATCTCGGCCTGCCGGACACGATCACGGTCATCGATCTCGACTGCACCGAAGCCTTCCTGAAAAGCAAAGGAAGGGTTGTAGTGTTCTGGGAAGGGTATTTTTTTGACGCGATAAAACAGCCAACGGCAAAGCGTTGACATGAACGTCGGCTCGTCCCTGCCGGCGGCCCCGACAGCAGGGACGGCGCGGATTACGCCGCCGACTTCGCGGCCGCCAGCAGCCCCATCTCTTCCGACCCCAGCAGCTTGTCGATGTCGAGCAGGATCAGCATCCGCTCGCCCACGGTGCCCAGGCCGCGCAGGTATTCGCCCGACACGGAAGCGCCCAGGTCCGGCGCCGGCTTGATCTGGTCCGGCGTGAGCGTCACGACGTCCGAGACGCTGTCCACGACCATGCCGATCGTGTGGTTGTTGATGTTCAGGACGATCACGACGGTGAACGCGTCGTACGTCGCCGCGCCGACGTTGAACTTGATGCGCATGTCGACGATCGGCACGATGATGCCGCGCAGGTTGACGACACCCTTCAGGTACTCGGGCGCGTTGGCGATGCGCGTGACGCTATCGTAGCCACGGATTTCCTGGACTTTCAGAATACTGATGGCGTATTCCTCGCCGCCCAGGCGGAACGACAGCACTTCGGTCGCGTTGTTGACAATGTCTTCAGCCATGTCTTTTCCCTCGGATTGAACGCGGAAGGACTCCGCAGAGAATAGCCGCGTATTTGCTATGCGGCAATACTCCTGAAGGGTACGATATTTTTCCCCGTTATACGATGGAGAATTGGCAATCGCGCATAAAAAGACCGGAGTTGCGGGAAGTATGCAACAGCGGTGCGGCCGCGTGGCCGCACGGCGGTCAGACGGCCGACGCCGTGTCGATGATGCCGCCGCCCAGGCACACGTCGCCGTCGTACAGCACGGCCGACTGGCCCGGCGTCACCGCCCATTGCGGATCGGTGAAGTCCAGCGTGAAGCGGTCCTGGCCTTCCGGCGTGACCGTGCACGGCACGTCGGCCTGGCGGTAGCGGGTCTTGGCCGACAGCGCTCGCGCAGTGTGCTCACCTGCGGGCGGTTCACCGGCGATCCAGCTGGCCTGGCCGGCACCGAGGCGTTCCGACAGCAGCCACGGATGGTCGTGGCCCTGCACGATGTACAGCGTGTTGTTGGCGATGTCCTTGCGCGCCACGAACCACGGCTCGCTCGTGCCGTCGGCATTCTTGTGCGACTTCAGGCCGCCGATGCCGATGCCCTTGCGCTGGCCCAGCGTGTAGAACGACAGGCCCACGTGCTCGCCCACCGTCTGGCCGTTGTCCAGCTTGATCGGGCCCGGCTTGTGCGACAGGTAGCGGCCGAGGAATTCGCGGAACGGCCGTTCGCCGATGAAGCAGATGCCCGTCGAGTCCTTCTTCGCCGCGTTCGGCAGGGCCAGCTTTTCCGCGATCTTGCGCACTTCCGTCTTGGCGATCTCGCCCAGCGGAAACAGCGATTTCGACAGCTGCGCCTGGTTCAGGCGGTGCAGGAAATAGCTCTGGTCCTTGGTCGCATCGAGGGCTTTCAGCAACTCGAACCTGTCGGTGGAGACGTTGTGCCGGACGCGCGCATAGTGGCCGGTCGCGATCAGGTCGGCGCCCAGCTTCATCGCGTGGTCGAGGAACGCCTTGAACTTGATCTCGGCGTTGCACAGCACGTCCGGGTTCGGCGTGCGGCCGGCCTGGTATTCGCGCAGGAATTCCGCGAACACGCGGTCCTTGTATTCGGCGGCGAAGTTGACCGCCTCGATGTCCACGCCGACGACGTCGGCCACGCTGGCCGCGTCGATCCAGTCCTGGCGCGAGGAACAGTATTCGGAATCGTCGTCGTCTTCCCAGTTCTTCATGAACAGGCCGATGACTTCATAGCCCTGTTCTTTCAGCATCCAGGCCGCGACCGAGGAGTCGACGCCGCCCGACATCCCGATCACGACTTTCTTTTTACTCATTTCAGGTTACGTCCGGTTTGAGGGTGAGTCCGCCGTCGAAGACCGAATGGTCCGTGTACAGCAGGTCCAACTGGGTGCGCTTGCCCGCCAGGTAATCGTCCACGCATCGCAGGACGATGGGGCTGCGGTGACGCTCGCGGCAGGCCGCCAGTTCGTCGCGCGTCAGCCACAGCGTGCGCAGGATGCCGTGGTCGAGCGGCTGGTCGTACTGCCTGCCGGCCCTGCCGCAGAACGTGAAGCGCAGATAGGTCACGTCATGCCCGCGCGACTTCGAGTGATAGCGCGACAGATACATACCCACGAGGGCTTCCGGGATGAATTCATGCGCCGTCTCTTCCATCGCCTCGCGGATCACCGCCTGTTCGAGCGATTCGTGCGGGTCGAGGTGGCCGGCCGGCTGGTTCAGGCGGATGCCGTCGCTGGTCTCTTCTTCGATCAGCAGAAAACGGCCCTCGCGCTCGATGATCGCGGCGACGGTGACTGACGGTCTGAAGGTATGGGTCATGCGCGTCCTTGTAGTGAGCCGACATTCTACCTTGATGGAACGTGAGTTGCTCGGGCGCACGCTGCGGCGCAACAGTTCTAGACAGGGCTAGTTATTGATTAAAGGCAAAAAGTTGGGGGATTTGTCCAGCCTACGAGGGTGAATGCCATGAAAATTGCTGATCTGTTTCTGAAAAACCACTCATCTGGATTGATCGGGGGAATTACATGCTAGATTGTGGACAGTTAATCAACTATATGGAGGCATCATGAGAATTGGTGTGCCGGCCGAATCGAGGCCGGGCGAGACACGCGTCGCAGCAACTCCCGAAACCGTCAAGAAGCTGGCCGCCCAGCACGAGGTCGTCGTGCAGTCCGGCGCCGGCGTGCACGCGGCCGCGATCGACGATGCCTATGTCGCCGCCGGTGCCCGCATCGTCACGGCGGCGGAGGCCCTCGGGGCCGACCTCGTGCTCAAGGTGCGCAGCCCGGATGCGGCCGAGCGCGCGCAGATGAAACCGGGCGCCGCGCTGGTCGGCATGCTGAACCCGTTCGATACCGACAACCTGGCCGCGCTGGCGCAGCAGCAGATCACCGCGTTCGCGCTGGAAGCGGCGCCCCGTATCACGCGCGCGCAGTCGATGGACGTGCTCTCGTCGCAGGCCAACATCGCCGGCTACAAGGCTGTCATGATGGCCGCCAACGCTTATCAACGCTTCATGCCGATGTTGATGACGGCCGCCGGCACCGTGAAAGCGGCGCGCGTGCTGATCATGGGCGTCGGCGTGGCCGGCCTGCAGGCGATCGCCACCGCGAAGCGCCTGGGCGCCGTCATCGAGGCGTCCGACGTGCGCCCGCCCGTGAAGGAGCAGGTGGAATCGCTGGGCGCCAAGTTCATCGACGTGCCTTTCCTCACGGACGAGGAGCGCGAGATCGCCAAGGGCGTGGGCGGCTATGCGCGCCCGATGCCGGCCGACTGGATGCGGCGCCAGGCGGAGCTCGTGCACGAGCGCGCGAAGCTGGCCGACATCATCGTCACGACCGCGCTGATCCCCGGCCGCAAGGCACCCGTGCTGATCTCGGAAGACACGGTGCGCGCGATGAAGCCGGGCTCCGTGATCGTCGACATGGCCATCGAGCAGGGCGGCAACTGCCCGCTGACGGAGCTGGGCCAGACGGTGATCAGGCATGGCGTGACGATCATCGGCGAGCCGAACCTGCCGGCGCTCGTGGCGGCCGACGCGTCCGCGCTGTACGCGCGCAACGTGCTGGACTTTTTGAAACTCGTGATCGACAAGGACGGGAAGCTCGTCATCGACCGCGAGGACGAGATCGTGCGCGCGACGCTCGTTGCCATCGACGGCGACGTGCTGCGCAAGGCCGCATAAACCTGGGGGACGACATGGAAATCAGCCATACCATCATCAACCTGATCATCTTCGTGCTGGCGATCTACGTCGGCTACCACGTCGTGTGGACCGTCACGCCGGCGCTGCACACGCCGCTGATGGCGGTGACGAACGCCGTCTCCGCGATCATCATCGTCGGCGCCATGCTGGCCGCCGGCCTCACGGAGGGCCTGACCGGACAAGTCGCCGGTACCATCGCGGTGGCGCTGGCCGCCGTCAACGTGTTCGGCGGCTTCCTGGTCACCCAGCGCATGCTGGAGATGTTCAAGAAGAAGGAGCCGAAAGCTGCGAAGCCCGCGGCCGCCAAGGATGCCGTGGGTGCCGTGAAGGAGGCCGCATGAACCTGATCAGCATGAACGTCGTGACGCTGCTGTACCTGGTGGCGTCCGTGTGCTTCATCCAGGCCCTGAAGGGCTTGTCCTCGCCGTCGACGGCACGCATGGGCAACGCCTTCGGCATGACGGGCATGGGCATCGCCGTCTTCACGACCATCGCCCTGATGTTCAAGCTGAAGGAACAGATGCAGACGGGCGGCATGGGCTTCGGCCTCGTGCTGCTGGGCGTCGTCGTGGGCGGCAGCATCGGTACGGTCGCGGCGCGCCGTGTCGAGATGACCAAGATGCCGGAACTGGTCGCGGCCATGCACTCGCTGATCGGTCTCGCGGCCGTGTGCATCGCCATCGCGGCCGTGTCGGAGCCGTGGGCTTTCAATATCGCCGCGCGCGGCGAAGGCCTCCCGTTCGGTAACCGGCTGGAACTGTTCATCGGCACATTCGTTGGCGCCGTCACGTTCTCCGGTTCCGTGATCGCGTTCGGCAAACTGGCCGGCAAGTATAAATTCCGGCTGTTCCAGGGCGCGCCGGTGCGCTACCCGGGCCAGCACCTGATCAACCTGATCGTCGCCATCGCCATCGTCGGCCTCGGTCTCGTGTTCTGCTTCTCGGATGGCGCCGCGCCCGCATGGACGCCGTACATCGTGATGGCCGTGCTGTCGTTCGTGCTGGGCGTGCTGATCATCATCCCGATCGGCGGCGCCGACATGCCCGTCGTCGTGTCGATGCTGAACTCGTACTCGGGCTGGGCGGCGGCCGGCATCGGCTTCTCGCTGAACAACTCGATGCTGATCATCGCCGGCTCGCTGGTTGGCTCGTCGGGCGCGATCCTCTCCTACATCATGTGCAAGGCGATGAACCGCTCGTTCTTCAACGTGATCCTGGGCGGCTTCGGCGGCGAGGCGGCATCTGCCGACACGGGTGGCGCGAAGGAGCAGCGTCCGGTCAAATCCGGCTCTCCGGAAGACGCGGCGTTCATCCTGCAGAACGCGGAATCCGTGATCATCGTGCCGGGCTACGGCCTCGCGGTGGCGCGCGCCCAGCACACGGTGAAGGAACTGGTCGACAAGCTGACGGAACACGGCGTGCAGGTGCGCTACGCGATCCACCCGGTGGCGGGGCGCATGCCGGGCCACATGAACGTGCTGCTGGCGGAAGCCGAGGTGCCGTACGACCAGGTGGCGGAGATGGAAGACATCAACGGCGAGTTCGGCCAGACGGACGTGGTGCT
>NZ_JBFUDR010000281.1:0-8332 GCF_056404615.1 Massilia sp. P2_C2
GAGCACGCTGCCGGCGAGGCCCACGAGGGCGAACTCGATGAGGAACAACATGCCGACCTCGTTCTGCGTCATGCCGAGGCAACGCAGCATGGCGCAGGCGTCCAGGTGGCGCTGCATGAAACGGCGCGCGGCCATCGCGACGGCCACCGCGGCCAGCATCGCCGACAGCAGGCCCACGAGCGCCAGGAAGCGCTCGGCGCGGTCGATCGTCGAGCGCATCTCGGGCCGGCCGTTTTCCAGCGTCTCGATGCGCACGCCGCGGACGTTGTCGGCGGCGATGCGCGCGCGCAGCCAGCGTTCGTAATCCGCGACGGCGGCCAGGTCGTTCGGCGACTTCGCCGCCACCTGCATGCGGTAGGTGACGCGGGCGTAGGCGTCGACGAGGCCGGTGGCTTTCAGGTCCGCGAGCGCCAGCATCACGCGCGGCGCGAAGTTGGCGAACGACGCGCCACGGTCGGGTTCGGACGCGATCAGGCGTGCGATCCTGAAACTCTTGTCGCCGAGCTGGATGTTGGAGCCGACCTTCGCCCGCAGCGGGGGCAACAGGTTGACGTCGACCCAGACGGTGCCCGGTGCCGGCGTGTCGTGCGTGAGGTCGCCGAGGGCCTCGCTGGCATCAATCGGGCTCGTCGTCACGCGCATGCTGCCGCGCAGCGGATAGTCCGGTGACACGGCCTTGACGGACGCCAGCAGGGCCTGCGACGCATCGCCCTGCCCCGCTTGCGCCATGCTGGGAAAGGTCACCGTGTCGGCCAGCTTCAGGCCGCGCCGCGCCGCCTCGTCGCGCCAGTCCTGGCGCAGGGGCTGGTCGGCGTTCACGAGCAGGTCGGCGCCGAGCAGCTGGCGGGCGTCGCGGTTCAGTCCCGCGCGCATGCGGTCGACGAAGAAGCCGACCGCCGCCAGCGCCGCCACCGCGACCACGAGCGCCACCAGCAGGAAGCGCAATTCGCCGGCGCGCCAGTCGCGCGCGGTCATGCGCAGGGACTGCTTCAGCATCGTCATGCCGCGTCGAAGAACGCATCCACCTCGGCCAGGTACGCGCGCTGGCGCTCCGGCTCGAGGAAGGCCGCGCTGAAACTGTTCTTCGCGAGCTGGCGCGCGTGGCCGGCGTCGAGCGGCAGCGCGTCGAACGCGGCCAGGTAGTTGTCGTTGACGTAACCCCCGAAATAGGCCGGATCGTCCGAATTCACGGTGGCGACGAGGCCCGCGTCGAGCAGGCGGCGCAGGTTGCTGTCGCCCATCACGTCGAATACGCGCAGCTTGACATTCGACAACGGACACACGGTCAGCGCCATCTGCTCGCGCGCCAGCCGTTCGACCAGCACTGGATCCTCGAGGCAGCGCACGCCGTGGTCGATGCGGTCGACGTTGAGCACGTCCAGTGCGCTCTCGATATAGGCCGGCGGGCCCTCTTCGCCGGCATGAGCGACGAGGCGCAGGCCGAGGTTGCGGGCGCGCTCGAACACGCGCGCGAATTTTTCCGGCGGGTGGCCGACTTCGGACGAATCGAGGCCCACGCCGATGATCTTGTCGCAGAACGGCAACGCTTCTTCTAGCGTGGCAATGGCGTCGTCCTCGGACAGGTGGCGCAGGAAACACATGATCAGCGTCGCACTGATGGGGCCGTCCTGGCAGGCGCGCCAGATGCCGTCGATGACGGTCTGGAAGGGCACGTCGCGCGCCGTGTGCGTCTGCGGATCGAAAAAGATCTCGGCATGGCGGACGTTGTCGGCCGCAGCGCGCTTCAGATACGCCATCGTCATGTCGTAGAAGTCCTGTTCGGTCAACAGTACGCTTGCGCCAGCGTAATAGATGTCAAGGAAAGACTGCAGGTCGGTGAAAGCGTACGCTTGACGCAACGCTTCAACCGACGCGTAGGGCAGCGTCACACCATTCCTTTGCGCTAACTCAAAAATCAGCTCGGGCTCGAGGGAGCCCTCGATATGGATGTGCAATTCTGCCTTCGGCATGGCCTGCAGCAGGTGGCGCAGCTGTTCGTTCAGCATGGGATCTCCGCGATGGATCGGTGGAATAGGTTCAGGCAAGCAGTGTAGCGCATGGCTGCAAGCATCTCATTTCATTGAAGAATTCCATGTATATGCGGGCGCGATACCCGTGCGCCACTGCTTAGCCAGATGGTGCACTATTTGCTTACCAATTAATAAACATACGCATGGATGGAGGATCAAAAGTCCTGGCCAGAAATGGCGTCGATACCATTGAATCCGGTGCAAACAGCGGGTTCGAATTATCTAAAAAAATAGCTATTTTCCTTATCTTTTTCAATAACTTAGGGTTGTGCAACACAAGTGTGTAACACTGTTTTGACTTCCAGAACTAATAGGCAGATAATAAATTTCATAAGCGTAAGAAGACGCTCTCAGCGGGCGCTAACAAACCGGTCACGGACGTTGCTTCAGCAACGATCCACGACAGCGGGCTCCGCAAGGTCCCGATGGAAACCGGATGAGAACAAGAACATCGCCCTTCGTTTTGTGTCAGATCTTCTGACCTCCAGATCCAMACGGCGACCCCAACGAGAAACACGGGGGCTTCGAGAAACCGTCGCGAGCGGCAGCAGTTTTGTTCGAGAAGCGCAGCTGTACTCGAGTACAGCGAGCATCGCAGAATAAAACTGCAACGCGCAGCAGGTTTATCGACGTCCACCTGCCAAAACCGGGGCTTCGGCGGCGAACTTCAACGGCCGCCAGACAGTGATCAGTGTTAGCACATTAGAGGACATTCACATGACCATTTTTGATAACTACGCAGCCCGCTATGAGCGTACCCGGGAAGAGGAATACTCCCTGTCTGAGTACCTTCAGCTTTGCAAAAAAGATCCCCTGACTTACGCCAGCGCTCCCGAGCGCATGCTGGCCGCAATCGGCGAACCCACCCTGGTCGACACCCGCCTCGACCCGCGCCTGTCGCGCATCTTCGCCAACAAGGTCATCAAGGTCTATCCCGCTTTCCGCGAGTTCTACGGCATGGAAGAAGTGATCGAACAGGTCGTTTCCTATTTCCGTCACGCGGCGCAAGGCCTGGAAGAGCGCAAGCAGATTCTTTATTTGCTGGGACCGGTCGGCGGCGGTAAATCGTCGATCGCCGAAAAGCTCAAGCATCTGATGGAACAGGTACCGTTCTATGCGCTGAAAGGCTCGCCGGTGAACGAATCGCCGCTCGGCCTGTTCAACGAGGAAGAGGATGGCGCCATCCTCGAGGAAGACTACGGCATCCCGCGCCGCTTCCTGCGCGCGATCCCGAGCCCGTGGGCCGTCAAGCGCCTGCACGAATTCGGCGGCGACATCAACAAGTTCCGCGTCGTCAAGCGTTATCCGTCGATCCTCAAGCAGGTCGCGATCTCGAAGACGGAGCCGGGCGACGAGAACAACCAGGACATTTCCTCGCTGGTCGGCAAAGTCGACATCCGCAAGCTGGAAGACTATGCGCAGGACGACCCGGACGCCTACAGCTATTCCGGCGGCCTGTGCCTGGCGAACCAGGGCCTGATGGAATTCGTCGAGATGTTCAAGGCGCCCATCAAGGTGCTGCACCCGCTGCTGACGGCCACGCAGGAAGGCAACTACAAGGGTACCGAGGGCTTCGGCGCGATCCCGTTCGAAGGCATCATCCTGGCGCACTCGAACGAATCGGAGTGGAAGACCTTCCGCAACAACCGCAACAACGAGGCATTCCTCGACCGGATCTATATCGTGAAGGTGCCGTATTGCCTGCGCGTGTCGGACGAGATCAAGATCTACGACAAGCTGCTGCGCAATTCCTCGCTCGACAAGGCGCCCTGCGCCCCGGGCACGCTGCGCATGATGGCCCAGTTCGCGATCCTGTCGCGCCTGAAGGATCCGGAAAATTCGAGCGTCTATTCGAAGATGCTCGTGTACGACGGCGAAAACCTGAAGGACACGGACCCGAAAGCCAAGTCGCTGCACGAATACGTCGACTATGCCGGCGTGGACGAAGGCATGAACGGCCTGTCGACCCGCTTCGCGTTCAAGATCCTGTCCAAGGTCTTCAACTTCGACAATACCGAGGTGGCAGCCAACCCCGTGCACCTGCTGTATGTCCTCGAACAGCAGATCGAGCGCGAGCAATTCCAACCCGAGACCGAACAGCGCTACCTGTCCTATATCAAGGAGCACCTGGCGAACCGCTACGTCGACTTCATCGGCAAGGAGATCCAGACGGCCTACCTGGAAAGCTATTCCGAGTATGGCCAGAACATCTTCGACCGCTATGTCACGTTCGCCGACTTCTGGATCCAGGACCAGGAATTCCGCGATCCGGACACGGGCGAGAGCTTCGACCGCGAAACGCTGAACGCCGAGCTCGAGAAGATCGAGAAGCCGGCCGGCATTTCGAACCCGAAGGATTTCCGCAACGAGATCGTCAACTTCGCGCTGCGCGCGCGGGCGACCAACGGCGGCAAGAATCCTGCGTGGACCAGCTATGAGAAGTTCCGCTCGGTGATCGAGAAGAAGATGTTCTCGAATACCGAAGAACTGCTCCCGGTGATTTCGTTCAACGCGAAAGCCAGCGCGGAAGATGCAACCAAGCACGCCGACTTCGTTGCCCGTATGGTCGAGAAAGGCTATACGCCCAAGCAGGTCCGTTTGCTGTGCGAATGGTACCTGCGCGTGCGTAAGTCCTCGTAAAGGCCATCGCAAAACCAGGAGCGTGGGGGCGGACGGACGAGCGTCCGCCAGGCAGGACCGGTGGGCCGGCACAAGGCGACCTACCGAATCCGCGACGCCAACCACGTTACGACGCGGCGCGTTACACTATAGGGGACCCGGGAAGGTTCCGGCCCGCCGCGAATTTCAGCAGGAGGCCTGTTTTGACTTACCTCATCGACCGACGCTTGCAGGGCAAGAACAAGTCTGCGGTCAACCGCGAACGATTCTTGCGCCGCTATAAGGCGCAAATCAAGGATGCGGTGGGCCGGGCGATCAAGGGTCGCTCGATCACCGATGTCGAAAATGGCGAAAAGGTTTCGATTCCCGTCAAGGACGTGAACGAACCCCGCTTCGGACATGCCCATGGGGGCGTGTGGGAGACCGTCAACCCCGGTAACACGGAGTACCAGAAAGGCGACCAGATCAACCGTCCGCGCGGCGGTGGCGGGGGCGCCGGCCGCGGCCGTGCTGGCAACAGCGAGCAGACCACCGAAGACGATTTCATCTTCGAGCTCAGCCGTGAAGAATTCATGAATTATTTCTTCGAAGACCTCGAGCTGCCGAACATGGTCAAGACGCAGCTGACCCAGGTTGTCGAATACAAGAACCAGCGCGCCGGCTACAACATCTCCGGCACACCGTCGAACATCCACGTGCTGCGCTCCCTGCGCGGTGCGCTCGGCCGGCGCATCGCAGTGGGCGGCCCGTCGCGCAAGCAACTGACGGCCCTCGAACACCAGTTGCGCGACCTGCGCGAGCAGGGTGTCGAGGACGACGACCCGCTGGTCATCGAACTCAAGCACAAGATCCATCACCTGCACACGCGCCTGCTGGCGATTCCATTCATCGATCCGATTGATTTGCGTTACAGCAACCGGATCAAGATCCCGAAGCCGTCGACGGCGGCCGTCATGTTCTGCGTCATGGACGTGTCGGGATCGATGGATGAAAGCCGCAAGGACACCGCCAAGCGCTTCTTCATCCTGCTGTACCTGTTCCTCAAGCGGGTCTACGAACGGATCGACGTCGTCTTCATCCGCCACCACACGGCGGCGGCCGAGGTCGACGAGAACGAGTTCTTCCACTCGCGCGAATCGGGCGGCACCGTCGTGTCGTCGGCGCTGCACCTGCTGAACAAGGTCATCAGCGAGCGCTACAGCAATGGCGACTGGAACAGCTACGTGGCGCAGGCTTCGGACGGCGACAACTGGGACAATGATTCCGTGCTGTGCAGGCAGATCCTGACCAGCGCGATCATGCCCAAGGTCCAGTACTACACGTATGTCGAGATCACCGACGGCCCCCCGCAGAACCTGTGGGAGCAGTATGCCGAGGTGGCGACCACGCACCAGAACTTCGCCATGCAGAAGATCGTGACGCCGGCCGACATCTATCCGGTGTTCCGGGAGTTGTTCAAGAAGCAGCCCAAGTAGCGAGGCCCGCCATGCCAAGAGACCCCAACAACCCGCGCGCCCTGCCCGAGCAATCGGAATGGACGTTCGATCTGATCGAACAGGCGCACGAGGAAATCCGCCGGGTGGCCAGGAAATTTGGCCTGGACACCTACCCCAACCAGCTCGAAATCATCACGGCCGAGCAAATGATGGACGCGTACACGTCCGTCGGCATGCCCGTCTCGTACAACCACTGGTCGTTCGGCAAGCATTTCCTGACGACGGAAAAGAGCTACAAGCGGGGCCAGATGGGCCTCGCGTACGAAATCGTCATCAACTCGAATCCCTGCATCGCCTATCTGATGGAGGAAAACAGTCTGACGATGCAGGCCCTCGTGATCGCGCACGCGGCCTACGGCCATAATTCTTTCTTCAAAGGCAATTATCTGTTCCGGACCTGGACCGATGCCGACGCCATCGTCGACTATATGGTCTTTGCGAAGAACTATATTGCCGAGTGCGAACAGCGTCATGGCATCGACGCCGTCGAAGAGCTGCTCGATTCCTGCCATGCCCTGCAGAATTATGGGGTGGACCGCTACAAGCGGCCGGCCAAGCTGTCCGTGGCGCAGGAAGCGGCGCGCCAGAAGGAGCGCGAGGAATACATGCAGTCGCAGGTCAACGAGTTGTGGCGCACCCTGCCGCGGCGTGAGGAACAGGTCCGCGACCAGGCGCCCATGCGTTTCCCGCCCGAGCCCGAGGAAAACCTGCTCTACTTTATCGAGAAGTACGCGCCGCTGCTGGAACCGTGGCAGCGTGAACTCGTACGGATCACGCGCAAGATCTCGCAGTATTTCTATCCACAGCGCCAGACCCAGGTCATGAACGAGGGCTGGGCGACCTTCTGGCACTATACGATCCTGCAGGAGCTCTATAAGGAAGGCATCGTCGGCGACGGCTTCATGCTGGAATTCCTCCAGAGCCATACGAACGTCGTCTACCAGCCGCCCGCCACGAGCCCTTATTACAGTGGCATTAATCCGTATGCGCTGGGCTTTGCGATGATGACCGACATCAAGCGCATCTGCGAAGACCCGACGGACGAAGACCGCGCCTGGTTCCCGGATATTGCGGGCAGCGACTGGATCAAGACGCTCGACTTCGCCATGCGCAACTTCAAGGACGAGAGCTTCATTGCCCAGTACCTGTCGCCCAAGCTGATCCGCGAGTTCCACTTCTTCGCCGTACTGGACGACGACCGCAGCGACAAGCTGACGATTTCGGCCATCCACGACGAAGCGGGATACCGCTATGTGCGCCAACAGCTGGCCGATCAATATAATCTAGGCAACCGCGAACCGAACATCCAGGTCTGGCAGGTCAATACGCGGGACGACCGCGCGCTGACCTTGCGCCATACCCAGTTCCAGCGCCGCCCCCTGAACCAGCAGGCGCATGAAGTCCTGAAGCACGTCGCAAGGCTGTGGGGCTTCGATGTCCGCCTCGAGACCGTTGACCCATCCGGGCGTGTCGTGAGCAGCCTGGAGTGCCGCCGCGAGAAGCGCGCACGTTACTGACCCTCCGGCCCGCGCTTCCCTGCGCGGGCATTTTTTTCTTCCATCCGAGCGCAACCCCCTTCCCCTTTCGGCGTAGTTCCACTAACATCTAACGTGGTTAGTGAGCCATATCATTCGCCTGTATCTACATAAGCGCTAGTTATGGCCGGGCCTTCTGATATAGAAGGAAAACCGTTTCAACAGTACGCCTTTCGCAATCGAACTTCGATATAGTTGGCGGAAACGCTATGAATATTTCTTATGTTATTTGCCATATTGCAAAATCTTCGTAGAAAATTCGGTCAAATGGCGTTTTCCGCCTCATGTTCCACTTGTTATGAAGGGGGCCCACATTACATTGCAAAACGCACAACTTATCCCACCATCCGGATGCCTGCGCCGCTTCCTTTTTGATTACATTCCTTGCCTGTTTTTACAGACAAATACCTTCTCTTTGATGGTGTAAAAATGTATGGAAAAAAAAGAATTCGTAGGTATAATTCGCCGATGTCCCGGATGCGGCTCTTAGCATTTTGTCGTGTTTTGTGGGTTTGGTAGCAACAAAAAAAGGTTGGTATTGGAGAAAGCAGGATGAATTTTTCGCATGAGAAGAACCCCGGGAAGAATTTGACTGGTATCGCCATTGTCATCGTCTTGCACCTGATCGTTGCTTACGGGATCGTCACTGGTC
>NZ_JBFUDR010000282.1:0-8241 GCF_056404615.1 Massilia sp. P2_C2
TTCGAGAAAAGCTCGGCCTTCAACTTCAACTTCCCGCTGCCGCTGACTTCCTTAAAGTCGACGCAAATATTTTGATTCATGTCCGTGCCGATTTTCTTCTCGGCTTCACGCTGCTGGACATGAATCAAAATATTTGCGTCGACTTTAAGGAAGTCAGCGGCAGCGGGAAGTTGAAGTTGAAGGCCGAGCTTTTCTCGAACAAGCTGCAGAAAGTTGTGTACTCGCGCGACATTGAAGCCACGTTCTCGGCCGAAAAGAAAATCGAGGTGGAAGCGTTCGTTGACGCAATGATCGAAAAGGTATTGAACGTCATGTTCGCGGACCCAAAATACGTGGACAACTTCCGCGACAAAACAGTCATCGCTTCCGACACCCCGGCCAACGTGATTCTGGTGAAGAATGGCGCCAAGCCCACCAATAAGATGGACAAGGAAGCGAACGGCGTCATGAGTGCCGTCGTGACGATCGAAACGGGCGGCACCAGTGGTTCTGGTTTCTACATCGGGCGCGACGGTTACGTCATCACCAATCAACACGTAGTGGGCAATGCCAATTATGTGAAAGTAAGGTTGGCAAACGGTTACTCCGTGCCTGGACAGATTGTGCGTAAAGACCCGGCGCGCGATGTGGCCCTGATCAAGACCGAAATCGAGCCGCCCGTGGCGCTGTTCGTACGCACGACGGCGACGAGGGTCGGCGAGGAAGTGTTCGCCGTAGGTTCGCCGTTCGGCGCGCAGCTGAAAAACACGGTGACACGCGGCATCCTCAGCGGCGAGCGTACGTTGAATGAGCAAAGGTTCATTCAAAGTGACGTCAGCATCAACCCGGGCAGCAGCGGTGGACCGCTGGTCGATGCCGAGGGCGGTCTGATTGCTGTCGCCGATTTGAAGAAGCAGGACGCCAGTGGCATTGCGATGTTCATCCCGATCGAGGAAGTACTTGAGAAATTGGGGCTGAAAATCCAGTAAGGAACGTCACCAAAGGCCGCCTTTAGCCGACATCGGTGTCGTTTGCGCCTGCCCATCTTTGGGCCGGCCTCACGTCCCGGGTGCAGATTCCGGAACGGTTTGACTCAAGTTAGTGCGTGAACGTACCCCAGCCTCGCTCCGGGTTGGCACGAAACCTGCATTAATTCATTGCATCAGCCGCCACCAGCGGCCAAACCCTCCGGAGCCGATGATGTTGCAAGCAGGAAGTCCCCCCACCCATCCTACCGTCCAGTCCGACGTGAAGCTGTCCGGCGACGTGTTCGGTGCTCTGATCAACCTGTCCGGCCGGCGGCGCTTCACATCCCAGCGGGTGGTACTGTATTCGGTACTGGCGTCGCTCGGCCATGAAGGGGCTGACCAGACCGCCCGCGACACGCTGGCGGCCTTCAAGGAGGCGCATATGACCCTGGTGGAAGGCAAGCAGGGTTTGCCGGGCATCTTCTGCCAGCAGTTGCAGGAGGCTTATTTCGGCACGCTGCAGGGGGATAGGATCGTGCGCGACTTCATCGCACTGGCCGAGAGCGCGCTGGACGCCATCGCCACGGTGTCGCGCCGCGCGCCCGGGCTGCTGGATGAACTGGTACGCAGCGCGACGCCGCTGCTCAGCGTGCTCAACGCCCTGACCCTGGTGTATGAGGAACAGTCCAAGCGCCATGCCCTCCAGCAGCGCAGGCAGATGCAGCAATTAATGGGTGACATTAAAACCATCGCACGGCAGGCGCGCATGGTCGCCTTCAACGCACAGGTCGTTGCTGCGCGCGCAGGCCCGGTCGGCAAGGAGTTTGCCGTGGTCGCGAGCACGATGACCAACGTCACCGGCGAGATCGACGAACTGGTGCAGACCGCCCTGGCGAGTTCGCTGGCCTACTGATTCCGGATCAGATGCGTTTCCGCTGCCCGGCGGCGGGAATGCGCTGATCCTTCACCCTGCGCGTATCCCGCACCGCGAAGTCCGTCACCGACCGCAAGTCGAACAGCGCCGCGCCACCGCTGCCTGGCTGGGCGTTGACCGCGCTGAAACTGGCGTCCCGCACGTCCTCCAGCACGAAGGCCGCACGTGTCTCGGGCTGCGCATAACTCAGCGTGACATGGTCGACCTCGATGCCTGCCGCATGGCGCACATAGATGCCATAGGCCGGGCATGGCCCGAACATGCCCGGCTCGGGATACGCTTGCGGTTTTTCCAGCGGGACCACATCACGCAGGCCGGCCGTTCCGCCGCCTTCGACGTGCAAGCGCAGGTTGGACAGGTGGATGTCCTCGACCGGATGGCCGGGCAAGCCGCTGATGGTGCTGGTGAAACTTCCCTGGGCGCCCGAGACGACGATATTGCTGATGTTGACACGCTTGATGGAGCCGACCGGTGGCGCATCCGGCCCGCGCAAGCGCGCGCCGAGGTAGATKAAGATCGGATCGTTGGCCACCTTGCGCATGGTGATGTTGGAAATCGCGATGTCTTCGATATGGGACCCGTCCACGCTTTCGATGGCGATGCCGCGGCAATCGTCGAAAACACAGTTGGTGATCGTGATGTTCCTGAAGTCCCCGTTCGATTCCGTGCCCAGCTTGATGCGCCCAGTACGGCCCGAGTRGTACCCGGGGGCGCTGCGTTTGAACGTCCCATCCAGCAACGTGCCGACGTCGAAGTTGCCTGCCAGGTAGCAATCGGAAATCGTGATGTTCTCGCAGGCGGCCACCTTGCCAAGCGCATAGGACGCCTTCAGGCAGATGCCGTCATCCCAGGGCGAATTGACACTGCACCTGGAAATGCGCACATTGCTGCAGCAATCGATATCCATGCCGTCGCGATTGGTATCGATGCGCAGGTTATCGATGGTCATGTTGCTGCATCCGGTCGCCAGGATGCCAAAGTGGGCCCCCATCAGGATCCCGAAGTCGCGCAGCAGGACGTTGTTACATTCACGCAGCGAGATCGCCTTGTTGCCCTCGCCGGGTCCGGCGTCGGCGTCATAACGCAAGCTTCCGTCCGGCAGGGTCCTGTACCCGGGGTTGAGGCCCTTGCCGTGAATGCAGCCGCTGCCGGTGATCGCCACGCTTTCCAGGCCAATGCCCCAGATCAGGCTATTCTTCCAGTGGCTGTGGCCGAAGTCCTGGTAGTCTCCGGCCGCCTCGTTCGGCTCCGGCCGGTCATATTGCGCGATGTTCCAATCCACCGCTTCGATCACCGCACCCGCTTCCAGGTGCAGCGTGATACGGCTTTGCAACCGGATCGATGCGGACAGGTACGTACCGGGCGGGAAATACACGGTGCCGCCACCGGCTTTCGCCACCGCCTCGATGGCCGCGTTGATGGCGCCGGAATCGACTGTCCTGCCGTCGCCGCGCGCTCCATAGTCGCGCACATCGTGGCGCACGGCGGCGGGCAGCGGCACGCCTTGCGCCTGCGCGCTGCCGCATAACCCGCCGGCAAACATCACCGGCAGGGATCCCGCAATTCTGGCGGCTGAACCAAGGAAATGACGGCGTCGCGAAAGATTATCCATAAAATCGATAAGTGGGGAAAAGGAACCGCAGCTCATCGATGTTATCGATTTCATAACCGGCATGCAAGAGATTCATGAACGCAGGATTAACGTTGACCGGCCTGTTCATCCTTCCGCCTGCACCCCCAGCGGCTCCCGGTTCAACCGCACGTAAGCATCCAGCACATCCGTCTTGTGCACGGCCCCGAGCAACTCGGGATCGTCCACGCTGCGCACGGCCGGCAGCCGCTCGCCGAAGTGGCGCATGAACTGGCGCAGCGCTTCCTCGAGGCCCATGTCGGCACCGATGACGGGCAGGGCATCCGGACGCGCGATGTCGGCGCACGTGCGGGCCGAGGCTTCGTCCTGCTGGTACAGCGTGGCGACGTCGTGCAGGGCCACGACGCCGCGGTAGCGTCGTGCGTCGTCGACGAGGTAGACGTATTTCACCGGATGCTGGCGGAACAGCGCGGCGGCCTGCGCGATGGGAGCGTCCAGCGGCAGGACGGTGTCGGCGGGGCGGATCAGTTCCCGCATGCGGATCGCGCGCAGGCGCTCGCGCTCGTGCTCGTCGGCCGCGCGGCGGGCCGTGATCTCGTACATCGACGGCCCGTTCACGGCGCGCGCGACGGCGAAGGCGACCACGCAGGCCAGCATCAGCGGCAGCATCAACGAATAGCTGAGCGTCATCTCGAAGATCATCAGGATCGCCATCAGCGGCGCGCTCGTCGCGGCGGCCAGCAGCGCGCCCATGCCGACGGCGACGAAGGCCGCCGGCGCCGCCGCCGTCTCGGGCCACAGCGCCTGCGGCACCAGCGCGAACAGATGGCCCACGGCCGCGCCGACGAACAGCGTGGGCGTGAAGATGCCGCCGATGGCGCCGGAACCGCTCGTCAGCAAGGTGGCCGCGATCTTGCAGACGAGGACCACGAGCACCGCCTGCCACAGCCAGGACTGGTGCAGCAGCGCGTTCACCACGCTGTAGCCGTTGCCCCAGACCTGCGGCACCCAGACCGAGATCGCACCGACACCCAGTCCGCCGAGCGCGAGCCGCAACGGCAGCGGCAAAGGACTGCCCGCGAACAGGCGGCGCGTGCGCTGCAGGGCGTACAGGAAGGCCGGCGCGACCAGCCCCGCGAGCACGCCGAGCGCGACGAACCACACGACTTCCAGGTTGGCGATGGGCGCGAAGGCCGGCATCTCGTACGTCGGGTGATAGCCGGGCAGGCGGCGCATCGTGATGTTGGCGACGACGGCGGACACCATGATCGGTCCGAGGCTGTTCATCGTGATGGCACCCAGGATGATCTCGGTGACGAAGAACGCGCTGGCGATGGGCGCGTTATACGCTGCGGCGATGCCGGCCGCCGCGCCGCAGGCCACGAGCAGGCGCAGGCGCACGGTGTTGAAACGGGCGATGCGGCCGATGACGGATGCGCTCATCGCGGCCAGCTGGATCATCGAGCCTTCGCGGCCGATCGAACCGCCGGATGCGATCGACAGCAGCGACGACACGCTGTTGACGAGCGTGAGCCCCACGGGCACCTTGCCGTCGCCGACGGCGACGACCTCCATGTAGTCGGCGCGCGCACCGGCCGACTGGCGGCGCGCCAGCACCAGCAGACAACCCGCCACGAATCCGCCGGCGCAAGGCGTCAGCAGGCGCGCCTGCCAGGGCAGGGCGGTCGCGATTTCGACGAAGGAACCGCTGCGGCCGAACAGCAGCGCCTGCAGCAGGGTCAGGCCGTCGCGGAAGAGGAGTGTCGCGAGCGCGCCGACGCAGCCGACCAGCGCCGCCCACAGCAGGATGGCATTGGCGCGCAGCAGCTGCCGGAGCCGCGTGTGCAGGCGATCGGACGAAGAAACGTTCATGGTAGGGGGCGGACCTGGCGCGGCGTCCAGGGCGGCAACTATAGCATGCGTCCGCGCCAGGCCCGGCAGCCCAGGCGTAAGATGCGTCAGTCCACGGACGATTTCTGCGGATCGAATGGGATTCGCTCGACGGTCATCTGAACGGTTTCCGCAAGAGCGCGGCATTCCGGGATTTCCTGGCGAGCGTGCGGCCGTTCGTCGGCGATATCGAAGAGATGCGGCATTACGAGCGGACGGTGGTGCAGTCGCAGGAGTGAGGAACTGGTGATCCGTAGCCGGATTTATCGGAAGGCTCGTTACAGCGCTGTCATTCGAAGCCCGAGCTCGAACTGGTTCAGCAGTTTGTCTGCCATGTCGACACCAGTCGAGCGCGTCATGTGGACGATGAGTCGGTCACGCGTGCGTGGATTGGCCAGGATGGCGAACAGGACATGCAACGTGTCGTCGTGGAGGATGACGCGGGTATCCCAGCCGAGCAATGTGGCACCGGCCAGGCGCACATCGAACCCGGCAGCTTCCAGCAAGCCATACGCTTCTTCGTACATTCGATCGCCGTTGCCCGCTTCATGGTAATGCTGGAGAAGGAAAAGGAGGTCCTGCGCGTCCTTGTTGTCCTGCAGGCCTCTTTCGTTCCACGCCAGCAGCTTGAGCGCAGCAAGTGCCGGAATCGATACGACCCTGATGACCAGGCTGTTACCGGTGTCCACGTCCAATGCCGACGCCAGTGCTTCGGTATAGCCGGCGACATTCATGACTACGTTCATGTCGGGAGGCCACGCGATCCGATGCGCCTCGTGCTCTATGCCACCGAACGGGATCAGATCCAGAGGGAACGCATTGCCATATTCGGCCGGCTTGTAAAGCAGGAGATGTACTTTGTCAGCAGCAGGCGTAAACGTGCCGCTGGCCACGAGTGCTGTCTTCAGGTCCTGGAACTGGTCTCAGTTTTCGAGCGCGATGGCAAAGTCGACATCATGTGTCGCACGTCGGCTGTCGAGGCCGAACACATGGGTCATCAGCATATCGCGTGCGGTCGCGCCAACGAGAAGATAATCGCAGCCGAGTTCCTGGGTTATCGCGTGGACCGCCGCCAGTATCTCGAGAAGCACCGGATTGACTGGCTTATCGTGTCGTATCGTGTACATGTTGAATGATTCCAGGCGCGATCTGACGTGCCACTTCAATGTTGCGTGAATCGTAGGTGGCCATCAGGTCTGCATAGACCAGGTGAGGCGGTACCGCCGGGAACCACGTGGTGAAGTGATCAGGGTTCCAGAACATCTCGATGATTTCGATGTCTCCTTGGGGATCCGCCCGCAAACGGAAATCCTTGACGATATCCTTGAGTGCATGCGGGTCGTCCATGTCGACATAGATCGTGCATGCTTCCGGCTTGAGGTGTCCCGTGGTGAAAGCATCCGGATCGTTCGGGGTGCGGCCGCTTGTCAGGATCGCAGCCGCCATTTCGCCGCCCAATGCGGATATTCGAAATTTGGGATTCCACTGATCACGGAATTTGTCGAGATTGTCGGTAGCAAAACGGTATTTCCTGAGCTTGGGCTTCAGTCTGCCGGCATAGCCGCTGGCCCATTCATTCAAAAACAGTTCCGGTGTGCGGATCATGCGCTTGCCGCCCGGTGCCGTGCCGATCAATCTGCGCGATTCGAGGGTTTCGAGCGCCTTGCCGATGGCGCCGGTCGATATATGTGCCCGTATCGAAATTTCTCGATAGGAAGTGTTGAGCAGTTCGGGTTCGGCCAGGGAGGCAAACATCATCCTGAGCGCCATCGGCGTCATCGTATTTTTGACCTGGGGCTGTACAGCGGCATTGACGCGGCGGCCGCTCACATGGACATAGACGCCCGCCTCGTCATTGATATAGGCGTTACCTGCCGTATCGATGAACTGTAGACCGATATCGCGGCAGCGTTTGGCCATGTCCGGACTCAGGGGGGAACTGACCAGTAAGGTGTGCTGCACGTTGCCGAGYCGGTTCAGCAGATCGAAGGGCAAGGCGTATCGATCGACCTTCTTCTTGACTTCGCAGTTATATCGTAATTTTCGCCCATTAATCATGAGTAAGACCGCGGCGTCGACATTCCCTTTGTCGAGGATCTCGCCTTGAATACCTGTCGAATCATGTAGCGCATCCAGGGCGCTGGCGACCATCCCGGTCCCGCTATCGGACATAAATCGGTTGTTCATGATTTTTGACTTTTTACGTTACGTGAACAGCGTCGAAACATGAACAAGCATACACCGCTTTTCATCTTCCGAGTGCGTTCACGTTACGTGAACATCTAAAAAAAGTGAACAGATGAGTTGCTGAGCGGATCGTCCCGCAGCTCAAGCGTGCGAACCGTCGCGCGTCGGCGATCTACACTGCCAGCCGGGCGGACCCCATGCCCTACATCAAGGCGTCCGGCCCGCATCCCACCGATCTGTATTACTACGAGCGGGGCGCAGGCCGCCCCGTCGTGCTGGTCCACGGCTGGCCGCTCAGCCATCGCATGTGGGAGTCGCAGATCACCGCCCTGTCCGGCCGGTGCTCGCACGAGATGGTCAAGGGCAGCCGGCTCGAAGTCCTGCCGGGGGCGCCGCACGGCTTTGCGGCCACGCATGCGCGCCAGCTCAATGCGCTGATGCTGGGTTTTCTGCGGTCCTGATCCGGCTGCCGGCAAACTCGATGCGCACGGCCAGCCCGCGCGCATCGGGTCCGGCGTCGAGCACGATGCGTGCGCCATTGCGCGCCGCCGCCCGTTCCGCGATCGCGAGACCCAGGCCGCTGCCCGCCTGGTCCTGGCCGGGCACGCGGTAAAAACGTTCGAACACCCGCGCGCGCAGCGCGGGCGGGATGCCCGGGCCCTCGTCCAGCACCGTGATGCATGGGGCGGTGC
>NZ_JBFUDR010000283.1:0-8216 GCF_056404615.1 Massilia sp. P2_C2
CCGGTGCGGCGGCCGGAGCCGGTGCCGGAGCCGGTGCGGCGGCGGGTGCCGGTGCTGCGGCCGGAGCAGGTGCAGCAGCAGCCGGTGCGGCAGCGCCAGCGCCAGCGCCAGCAGCTTCTTCGAGCAGCAGCACGAGCGAACCTTCGCCGACCTTGTCGCCGACCTTGACCTTCARTTCCTKCACGACGCCKGCRTGGSTSGACGGGATYTCCATGCTGGCCTTGTCCGAYTCSACSGTGAYCAGSGACTGGTCGACCTTGATCGTGTCGCCSGGCTTGACCATCAGTTCGATGATTTCGACTTCCTTGAARTCGCCGATRTYGGGGACTTTGACTTCCACAATGCTCATAGTGTGTTAGCTCCGTATTCTTATCGTTAGCTCGTAGGGTGGGCACCCCGTGCCCACCAATTGTTTGCGTCATGCCGGCATTTGGTGGGCACGGATTGCCCACCCTACGCTGCAATGCTAGAGCATTACTGGGTCACGGGATTCGGCTTGTTCGGATCGATGCCATACTTGGCGATCGCATCGGCCACCACCTTCGCGTCGATCTTGCCTTCTTCGGCCAGCGACTTCAGCGCGGCGACCGTGATGTAGTAACGGTTCACCTCGAAGAACTCGCGCAGCTTGGCGCGGCTGTCCGAACGGCCGAAGCCGTCGGTGCCCAGCACTTTATAGGTGCGGCCGCTCGGGACGTAGGCACGGATCTGCTCGGCGAACAGGCGCATGTAGTCGGTCGTCGCGACGATCGGGCCTTCGGAACCCTGCAGCAGCTGGGTCACGTACGGCAGGCGCGGCGCGTCGCCCGGATGCACCAGGTTCCAGCGGTCGGCGTCCTGACCGTCGCGGGCCAGCAGCGTGAACGACGGGCACGACCACACGTCGGCGGCGACGCCCCAGTCGTTCTTCAGCAGCTCGGCGGCGAACACGGACTCGCGCAGGATGGTGYCGGAGCCCATCAGCTGTACGCGCAGCTTGGCGTTCTTCTCGCCTTCCTGCAGCAAGTACATGCCCTTGATGATGCCCTCTTCCTGGCCTTCCTTCAGGCCCGGCTGCTCGTAGTTCTCGTTCATGATGGTGATGTAGTAGAACACATCCTCCTGCTTCTCCACCATGCGGTGCAGGCCGTTCTGGATGATCACCGCCACTTCGTGCGCATACGTCGGGTCGTACGGGACGCAGGTCGGGATGGTCGCCGCGATGATGTGGCTGTGACCATCTTCGTGCTGCAGGCCCTCGCCGTTCAGCGTCGTGCGGCCGGCCGTACCGGCCATCAGGAAGCCGCGGGCGCGGATGTCGCCGGCCAGCCAGGCCAGGTCGCCCACGCGCTGCAGGCCGAACATCGAGTAGTACGTGTAGAACGGGATCATCACGCGGTTGTTCGTCGAGTACGACGTCGCCGCGGCGATCCACGAGCACATGCCGCCCGCCTCGTTGATACCCTCTTGCAGGATCTGGCCGGCCTTGTCTTCGCGGTAG
The DNA here is from genome assembly GCF_056404615.1 of Massilia sp. P2_C2. Lineage (NCBI taxonomy): Bacteria > Pseudomonadati > Pseudomonadota > Betaproteobacteria > Burkholderiales > Oxalobacteraceae > Massilia > Massilia sp. P2_C2. Next base: position 1,481 of record NZ_JBFUDR010000283.1, read on the forward strand.
TACATCACCTGGTCCTTGTCGACCGGTTCGTACAGCTGGCCCTGCTGGTTGAAGATGCCGATCTGGCGGAACAGGCCTTCCATGCCGAACGTGCGCGATTCGTCGACGAGGATCGGGACGATGCGCTGGCCCAGGCCCGGGTCCTTCAGCAGCGCGGTCAGCGTACGCACGTAAGCCTGCGTCGTCGAGATCTCGCGGCCGGCCGCGGTCGGGTCGGTGATGGCCTTGAAGTTCGACAGCGGCGGGACCGGCAGCTTCTCGTCGGCCTGCTGGCGGCGTTGCGGCAGGTAGCCGCCCAGGGCCTTGCGGCGCTCGTGCAGGTATTTCATTTCCGGCGCGTCGTCGGCCGGCTTGAAGAACGGGATCTCGGCCAGCTTGTCGTCCGGGATCGGGATGGCGAAGCGGTCGCGCATTTCGCGGATCGCTTCGTCGTCCAGCTTCTTGGTCTGGTGCGCCGTGTTGCGCGCCTCGCCCGACTTGCCCATGCCGAAGCCCTTGACGGTCTTCACGAGCAGCACGGTCGGGGACCCTTTGTTTTCCTGGGCGTTCTTGAAGGCCGCGTAGATCTTGTGCGGGTCATGGCCGCCGCGGGTCAGGCGCCAGATGTCGTCGTCGGTCATGTTCGCGACCATCTTCAGCAGCTCGGGGTGCTTGCCGAAGAAGTGCTTGCGCACGTATGCGCCGTCCTTCGCCTTGTAGTTCTGGTATTCGCCGTCGACGGTTTCCATCATCACGCGCTGCAGGATGCCGTCCTTGTCCTTGGCCAGCAGGGCATCCCAGCCCGGGCCCCAGATGACCTTGACGACATTCCAGCCGGCGCCGCGGAAGTCCGCTTCCAGTTCCTGGATGATCTTGCCGTTGCCGCGCACCGGACCGTCCAGGCGCTGCAGGTTGCAGTTGACGACCATGACCAGGTTGTCGAGCTTTTCGCGCGCGGCCATGCCGATCGCGCCCATCGATTCCGGCTCGTCCATCTCGCCGTCGCCGCAGAAGACCCAGACCTTGCGGTTGTCGGTCTTGGCGATGCCGCGGGCTTCCAGGTACTTCAGGAAGCGTGCCTGGTAGATCGCCATGATCGGGCCCAGGCCCATCGACACGGTCGGGAACTGCCAGAAGTCCGGCATCAGTTTCGGGTGCGGGTACGACGAGAGGCCCTTGCCGTCGACTTCCTGGCGGAAGTTCAGCAGCTGCTCTTCGGTCAGGCGGCCTTCCAGGAAGGCGCGGGCGTAGATGCCCGGCGACGAGTGGCCCTGGATGTACAGCAGATCGCCACCGTGGTCTTCGGTCTCGGCGTGCCAGAAGTGGTTGAAGCCGATGCCCAGCATGTTGGCCAGCGAGGCGAACGACGAGATGTGGCCACCGAGGTCGCCGTCGAAACGGTTGGCCTTGACGACCATCGCCATGGCGTTCCAGCGCATCCACGAACGCAGGCGCTCTTCGTATTCCAGGTTACCGGGGCAGTGCGCTTCCAGGTGGGCCGGAATCGTGTTCACGTAGGCGGTGTTGCTCGAGAACGGGATGTGGGCGCCGCGGCGGCGCGCCAGGTCGACCAGGCGCTCCAGCAGGTAGTGCGCGCGATCGGTACCTTCGAATTCGATAACCGCTTCGAGCGCGTCGAGCCATTCCTTGGTCTCGAGCGTATCCGGGTCGTTGGCGGCTTGTGCCGTCAACTGGTCGAGTTGAGCTGACATTGCTACGTCTCCTTGAGTGTGGTGCCCCACCCGATCCAGATTCGTCACGGACGTTTGGTGGCGAAAAAGACTATCTCTTGAATAAAGCGTGACGATTCTACCAGTGGAATCCTCAATTTTCAAAATATGATATTCAATTTCATAATGCGAAAAGAAACGATGCGGACCGCATGAAATCTGCCCTCCGGCGACCCGCCAGAGATATTGAACACCGAAAACAAGCTTATTGGGAGCTGATGAAAAGCAAATGACATGCCCGGCGCAGGAAAGTAGTCACTTCCCCCTTCCCCGGCCAACGCGCCGCTTAATATGACAATGAATGCACTGAAGTGGCGCGCAATATATGAGAATGCGTGGCCCGCCGCGTCGCAGAGGGGCCTGGCGCGCTTATAATTTCGTTTTTGTCCAGCACACGAGTACCGCCATGCCCGCCCAACTGATCGACGGAGTCAAACTTTCCCAGCAACTGCGCGCCGACATCGCCGTCCGCGCCGCCACCCTCACCGCCGCCGGCCACAAACCCGGCCTGGTCGTGATCATCGTCGGCGACGACCCGGCCAGCCACGTCTACGTGCGCAACAAGGTCAAGGCCTGCGGCGACGTCGGCTTTCATTCGGTGCTCGAAAAATACGAGGCCGACTTCGCCGAGCAGGCGCTGCTCGACCGGATCGCCGCGCTGAACGCGGACCCGTCCATCCACGGCATCCTCGTGCAGATGCCGCTGCCGAAGCACATCGACGCATCGAAAGTCATCGAAGCCATCGCCACCAGCAAGGACGTCGACGGTTACTCGGTGCTGTCGGCCGGCGAACTGATGGCCGGCCTGGAAGGCTTCCGCCCGTGCACGCCGTACGGCTGCATGAAGCTGATCGAGACGACGGGCGTCAACCTGCGCGGCAAGCATGCCGTCGTGATCGGCCGCAGCAACACGGTCGGCAAGCCGATGGCGCTGCTGCTCTTGCAACAGAACGCCACTGTCACCATCTGCCATAGCGGTACGCCGGACCTGGCCTACCACACGCGCCAGGCCGACATCGTCGTCGCTGCCGTCGGCCGCCGCAACACGCTGACGGGCGACATGGTCAAGCCGGGCGCCATCGTGATCGACGTGGGCATCAACCGCAACGATGAAGGCAAGCTGTGCGGCGACGTCGATTTCGACAGCGTCAAGGAAGTGGCGTCCCACATCACCCCGGTTCCGGGCGGCGTGGGCCCGATGACCATCACGATGCTGCTCATGAATACGCTGGAATCGGCCGAGCGCGTCGCGAAGCGCTAAGTTCGTGAATGCCCGAAACGGGCCAGCCCGAGTAAGATGGCGGTGAGATTGAATACACAAGGAAGCGAACCATGACGACCGAAACGACCAATCCCCTCCTCGACTTTACCGGGCTGCCCCGATTCGACCTGATCCGCCCGGAGCACGTGACGCCCGCGATCGAGCAGTTGATCGCGCAGGCGCGCGACGCCGTCAAGCAGGCCGAAGCGCCGGCCGGGGGCGGCGTCACGTGGGACAACTTCGTCGTCCCGCTCGAGGAAGCGACCGAGCGCCTGGGCCGCGCCTGGGGCGTCGTCAACCACCTGAACCACGTGATGGACACGCCCGAGCTGCGTGCCACCTATAACGAGAACCAGCCGAAAACCACCGAGTTCTGGACGGAGCTCGGCCAGAACGAGGCGCTGTTCGACAAGTACAAGCAACTGCACGCGAGCCCGGACTTCGTGAACCTGACGGCGGCCCGCAAGCGCATCGTCGAGAACGCCCTGCGCGACTTCCGCCTCGGCGGCGCCGAACTGCCTCCGAAGCAGAAGGAACGCTTCGCCGAGATCCAGGAAGAGCAGGCGAAGCTGTCCACGCGCTTCTCGGAAAACGTGCTGGACGCGACCAACGACTACAAACTGCTCGTCACCGACGAAGCGGATCTGGCCGGCCTGCCGGACGACGTCAAGTCGGCCGCCCGCGCCGCCGCCGAGCGGGCCGGCACTGCCGGCCAAAGCAAGACGGGCTGGCAGTTCAGCCTGCACTTCCCCTCGTACTTCCCCGTGCTGCAGTTCGCCGACAAGCGCGCGCTGCGCGAACAGATCTACCGCGCCAACGCGACCAAGGCGTCCGAGATGGGCGCCGTGTTCTCCGAACTGGAGAAGTGGGACAACACGGGTAATATCGCCCAGTTGCTGAAACTGCGCGATGAAGAGGCGAAGCTGCTCGACTTCCAGAGCTTCGCCCACGTCTCGCTGGAACCGAAGATGGCCGAGACGCCGGAACACGTCATCGAGTTCCTGGAAGACCTGGCGCGCCGCGCCCGTCCGTACGCCGAAAAGGACCTGGAAGAGCTGCGCGCGTTCGCCAAAGATGAACTGGGCATCGCCGACATGCAGGCCTGGGACGTGGCCTATGCATCGGAAAAACTGCGCGAGAAGCGCTATGCGTTCTCCGCGCAGGAAGTGAAACAGTACTTCCCGGAGCCGAAGGTCGTGGCCGGCCTGTTCGGCCTGATCTCGAAACTGTTCGACGTGACCATCGCGCCGGACGATGCGCCCGTATGGCATCCGGACGTGCGCTTCTACCGCATCGAAAGGAACGGTCACTCAGGTTCCCAACTTGTCGGGCAGTTCTACCTCGACCTGTATGCACGGCCGGGCAAGGGCCAGGGCGCGTGGATGGACGACGCGCGCGGCCGTCGCCTGACGACGGGCGGCATCGTGCAGACGCCGATCGCCTACCTGACCTGCAACTTCACGCCGCCGGCGGAAGTGGATGGCCAGCTGCAGCCGTCGCTGTTCACGCACGATGAAGTGACCACGCTGTTCCACGAATTCGGCCACGGCCTGCACCACATGCTGACGGAAGTGGACGAGCTGTCCGTATCGGGCATCTCGGGCGTCGAATGGGATGCCGTCGAGCTGCCGTCGCAGTTCATGGAAAACTTCTGCTGGGAGTGGGACGTCCTGCAAGGCATGACGGCGCACGTGAAGACGGGCGAACCGCTGCCGCGCGAACTGTACGACAAGATGCTCGCGGCGAAGAACTTCCAGTCCGGCATGCAGACGCTGCGCCAGGTCGAGTTCTCGCTGATCGACATGCACCTGCACTACGACTTCGACCCGAACAGCCAGCAGACCGTGCAGGCACTCGTCGACGACGTGCGCAACAGGTTCGCCGTGCTGATCCCGCCGTCGTTCAACCGCTTCCAGCATTCGTTCGGCCACATCTTTGCCGGCGGCTATGCGGCCGGCTATTACAGCTACAAGTGGGCCGAGGTGCTGTCGGCGGACGCGTACGCCGCGTTCGAAGAAGCCGTCGAAGCGGGCGGTGGCGAACTGCTCGACGAGACGGGTAAACGCTTCCACCGCGAGATCCTGTCCGTGGGCGGTTCGCGCCCGGCGCTCGAATCGTTCAAGGCCTTCCGCGGCCGCGAACCGAAGATCGACGCGCTGCTGCGCCACAGCGGCATGCAGTCCTGACGCGCATTCCGATCGACCATGACCCGGATCGACTTCCACACCAACATCCCGGACAAGCTCGGCTACGCCTGCCGCCTCGCGCGCAAGGCGTACGCGGCGCGCGCGAAGCTTGTCCTGCTGGCCGACAGTCCGGCCCAGGCGGAAGCGCTGAACGAGGCGCTGTGGACGCTGTCCGGGACGGACTTCATCCCGCACGTGATGGCCGGCGATCCCCTCGCGCCGGAGACCCCGGTGATCGTCACGTTCGACGAGCATGCCGAGCTGCCGCACCGCGACATGCTCGTGAACCTGACGCGCCGCACGCCGGCCGGCTTCGACCAGTTCGCGCGCGTGTTCGAGATCATTTCGACGGACGAGGAAGACGCCGCCGCCGGCCGCGCGCGCTACGTCGCCTACAAGAAGCAGTCCTATCCCTTGACCCATTTCGTGGCGGGGCAATCATGAGCGACCTTCCCTTCAACGACGAAAGCATTCCGGTCCTGACGGAAGTCGTGGCCGAGACGGCGCCCGCGCCGGCCGGACCGGAAACCGCCACTTCAGGCGCCGTGCCCGCGCCAGCGCGGCCCGCGCCAGCGCGGGCCCCCCGCGAACTCGACGACGACGCCTGGCGCGCGCTCGAGGAACGCCTCGTCGCACGCGTGCTCGACCGCCTGCAGGACCGCGTCGAGCTGGTGCTGGAAGACCAGGTCCGGTCCAGCATGGCCCCCGTGCTCGACCACGTCGTGACGCGGCTGGCGACGGAATTGCGCGACGGCCTGCAGCTGACCGTCGAGCAGGTCGTCGCGCGCGCCGTCGCACAGGAACTGGCGCATCTGCGCACGCGCAGCTGACGCCGGTGCCGCACTACAATCGTACATCCCCAGCCAACGCTTTGCGCGGACGGCAAATTGCGGTAACTTTGCCATGCGCCATATTGCGTGCATACAAAGCCGCCCGATTCCATCCTGGAGAGAACATGCAGGTCACCACCAAACTCATCCCCTTCGCCATCGCCCTCGCATTCGCCGGCACGGCCAGTGCGCAGCAAGTCGTCAAGATCGGCCACGTGGCGCCGATCTCCGGTCCCAGCGCCCACCTCGGCAAGGACAACGAGAACGCCGCGCGCATGGCGATCGACGAATTGAATGCCAAGGGCTTTACCGTCAACGACCAGAAGGTCACGCTGCAGCTCGTGTCCGAAGACGACGGCGCCGATCCCAAGCAGGGCACGGCCGTCGCGCAGAAGCTCGTCGACGCCAAGGTCAACGGCGTCATCGGCCACCTGAATTCCGGCACGACGGTGCCCGCGTCGAAGATCTACAACGATGCCGGCATCGTGCAGATCTCGCCCGCCACGACGGCGCCCGTCTACACGCGCCAGCACTTCCCGGGCGCGTTCCGCGTCGTCGCCAGCGACGCCAAGCTGGGCAGCACGCTGAGCAAGTACGCGACCGATACGCTGAAGGCGAAGAACATTGCCATCATCGACGACCGCACGACGTATGGCCAGGGCGTCGCCGACGAGTTCGCGAAGGGTCTGAAAAAGCCGGGCATCAAGGTCGTCGGCCGCGAATTCACGAGCGCCACCGCCACCGACTACA
>NZ_JBFUDR010000284.1:0-8173 GCF_056404615.1 Massilia sp. P2_C2
ACCACTCGGCGCCCGGCAAATAGACGGAGATCGCAATGGACACAATCATCGGCGCATACGCCTTGATATGGTTGTTCCACAGGTTGTCGATGACCGGGACACTGAACATCCCGCCGAACAGGAGCCCGCTCGGGTCGGTGCACGTCATCGGGTTGTTGTAGCAGTACCCATAGCGGTTGAAGTTCTGCAGGTTGCCGGCGTTCTGCACAAACGGATCGGCCTGCATGAACCGCCCCAGCGTTGGGTCGAACAGCCGTCCGTTCATGTGCACGATGCCCACGTCGTCCAGATGTTCGTGCCCGGTCCATCCGCGATCGTCACCATTGTTCGTCCCCGTCGACCAGTCGATCACCAGGTTGCCGTTCGCATCGTAGTTGCCGTTCGTGTAGCGTCGCTTGCCGAACGGGTCATAGCTGTAGCGCGCCGTCACCGCTCCCGTATGGTCCGTCGTCGTGGCCAGACTGCCCAGGTGATCCTGGTGCCAGTACTCCACCTTCACCAACGTCAAGCTCGAAACCGCCGGCGGCGCCGTTTGTCCAGCAGCCAGGCTCGGCAGCGCACCGGTGCTGACCAGCACGCCGATCATCTGGCCGCCGGCACTGATGTAGTGACGATTGCTCGTCGTACTGCCCGACTGCTCGCTTTCGAAGGACAAACCACCCACGTTGTCCGGATGCAGATCCCAGGTCGTACGCGTGCCCGATCCGTTCGTACGGCTTTCCTTGATCCGCTGGTGGTTCTCGTCGTATTGCCACACATATTGCGTACCGCCCGGCCCCTGCACGCCATTCTGGCTGTCCGGCAGGTTGAAGCTCGTGTACGCCACGCTGCGCCAGCCGCCGTTGTTGGCGGTCTTGACGTTGCCGTTGGCGTCATAGGTATAGCTGGCGCTGAAGGCGCCSGACACGCTTTGCAGCGCATGCGGACCCKTGCCGCCCTGCGCCGGATAGGTGTAGGCACCGACATCGCTCTTGTACAGCAGCATGCCCAGCGCGTTGTATTGCAGGCTGACCGTGCGCGCCAGGTTCGGAATCGCCGGCGCATTGACGGTGTAGCTTTGCAGGCGACCGAGGCTGTCGTAGACGTAGCCGTCRGTCACCGCGCCGGTCGTACCGTCGCCATTGGCRTCCGTGCGGCCGGTCAGGTGATTCAGGCTGTCGTAGACATAGCTGTAATTCATCACCGCCGTCGYCGTGCCGGTGCCAGCCGTCTGGCCCAGGACCCGACCCGTCTGGGCATCGAAGCTCGCCTTGCTGACGACGTTGTTGCCATAGACGAATTGCTCGGCCTTGCCCCAGGCGTTATAGGCTTGCGCCTGCCACAGCACGCTGCCAGCGGTCAACGTCGCGCCCGGCCCAGGTGTGCCACCCGCGGTAGCGGGCAACGGATTGACCGTGGCGGCCTGCGCCAATGTCACCGTATTGAGAAAACCTTTGGCCGTGTAGTTGTAATTGACAGCCAGGCCGGTCGGCCAGGTCTGGCTGGCCAGTCGGCCATTGACGCTGTCGTAGCTGACCGCCGCGGCGAAACTCGGCCCGTTGACCACACTGGTACGCGTATTGATTGGCCGCCCAAGGCTGTCAAAGACAAATTTCTTGTTGATGCCGTTGGTGGTGCTGGTTTCGCACAGCTTGCCGATACCCTTGGCGCAAGTGCTGCCATCGGCATACTGGTCGTAAGTCCAGGTACTCGTGTATTCCGGCTCGACCCGCTGCGTCAGGCGGCCCAGCAGATCGTAAGCCAGGGTCGTGGCCTGGCTGGCGGCGGCCTGGTTGGCCGTTTGCTGCCACACGATCTGGCCCAGCGCGTCGTAGTCGTATTGCGTCGTTCCGGTATCCGGATCGGTCAGGGATACCTTGCGGCCGCGAATGTCGTAGGCAACAGTCGTAATATTTTGCAGCGCATCCTTGGTGACGACCAGGTTGCCAAAGGCGTCGTACTGGTATGCCACCTGGGCACCGTACGCGTCGGTCACGCGCACGACCTTGCCATCGACATTCTTTTCTTCCGTGCGGGACTGGCCCTTGTCGTTGACGGTAATCGTCGTCAGGCCGGTGTAGCTGAACGTCGTGATCGAAGCCTGGGCGCTGCCGCGGCTGCCGAAGGGCACGCCCGCCAGGCCGCCCTGGCCATCGGCGACGTAGACGATCGTCGCGCGGCCCAGCGCATCGTAATCGGTGCGGGTCTTGCCGTAGCCCGTGCTGCCGCCATTGACCGACAACTTCGTGTCGAAGAAGTACGGCTGGGTGGTGACGATCGCTACCCCCTGGGCGTTGTAATCGACGTCCTGGACAATCAGGCGGCTGCTACCGCCGGGCTGGGTGGCGCCATCGAACGCTTCGGTAACCGTGCGCAGCTTGCGCCCGGCACGGTCGACGTACACGCGGCTAAACGGACCGTTCTTGACATCGTTGGTATCGCGCGGCTCGGTGTGCACCAAGCTGACCGCATCGGCCGGAGCCTCACTGGTCGATAGTCGCGAACACAGGTCACTGTTACTGTTGGGATCGACACCACCCAGGAAGCAATAAGCGGTCACGGTGCTGGTGCCGTCGGCGCGTTTTTCGCGCACGACGCGGCCGAAGTCATCGAGATCCCAGGTGGTGGTCAGGGCGTTCGGGCCGGTCAGGCTGGTGGGGGCACCGAAGCGGGGATCGAAGACCTTGGTCTCGGACCGGCTCAGGGCATTGGTGACGACGGTGGGAAAGGCGCCAGCCGGCACTGGAACCGCCGTGCCGGAGATCGTGGCCGACTGCGCGTCAAAGGTGCTGCTGCCGGTGCGCGAGCTGAACAASGCGCGGCCGCTGGCATTGGCGCAGTTGGCCGTGGTTGCCGTGGTCTTGTTACCGTAGGCATCGTATTGATAGGTCGTCGTGACGCACAGGTTCGGGTTGCCCGGCTCTACGGTTTCCGACTTGAGCAAGCCGGTCGTGTCGTCGTAGTCGAACGCGCTGGTCCGGCTGTAGCTGTACGGATTGGTCGGCACCTGAGCCTGGGCGCCCGCGACGACGACGCTCGCAAGCAGCATGAGGCCGGCCGACAGCAATTGGCGCATGCCGCCAAAAGGTTTGTTCTTGTTCTGGTGGGTCATCTATCGATGCTTTCCGTATGACTGGTCTGAATTGGCGTGCCCTAGGCGGCGTAACATCGCCGTCCAGGCACGCCAGACTTCTTCCTCTATCCGGTTATCGGTTCTAATCGTCGTTCAACAGGAGATTGACGACGACCTGAATGGCTGCCAACGTGGCCGGATTCGGCGTCACTACCGAACCGGGCGGCAGAGTGCCAGCGGTGGCTGCGGCATTCGGCGCCGTGCCGGCACTGGTCGCAATGCTGCCCAGGCTATTGGGCACCGTGTTCTGCACTGTGGCAGTCTTCAGGCGTCCAAGGAGCCAGTTGTCGCCCGCCGTATTGGCGTCACGGTAAACATTGGTCGTGGTCTTGGTGAACGTTTGAACCGCACCCAGCGCGGTGCCGGTCGTACTCACCACCACTTGAGTCGGGTTGCCGCCGTTATCAAACGTGTTGGTCGTGGTCACACTCGGCAAAACATTTCCGCCCAGATCCCAGCCGTCTTCCTTGCTTTGGTACAAGTACGGCTGCTTGACTTGCGCAGTGGTCGGGCACGGTGCTGCGCTCGTGGCACTCGCCTCGGCGCCGGCGGCAGCCGTCTTGTCGCAATAAATGAAGGTGCTGCGGCTCAGGACCTGCGGACTGGTCGCGTTCAACGCGCCAAGACGCGTTTCCGTCACGCTCGCCACGCCGGTCTGCGGACCGTCCTGCAGGAATTGGGTCCACACCGTCAAGTTCGAGCCGTCCGGCGCCGGGCTTTGCCTGCGCGTCTCGCGGAAGCCAAGCCAGCCGCGGCCATCGGCGGCAGCTTTCAGCCCGGCATACGCATACTCAGTGTTAACCCGGTTGCTGCCCACGCCGCTGTCCGCCGAGGTGGTCGCCACCACGTAGGTCGGCACGGTCAGGTCAACCACGGGATAGCTGGCGGCATTGGTCGCGCTGCCGCGGTCACTGGTATAGCGGGCGCCCAAGGAACCCGAGACCGAATTCGTCAACGGGACCCACGTCAGGCTGGTGGTCAGGCCGGTGGCCGTCGTGACCGACTGCAACTGGTCCGCCGGAGTGGGATCCGCCTTGACGTACAGTTGGTTGATGGTGTCCGTATTGGCAGTCGGATTGGCCACTACGCGCAGAATCTCGGTGGTGCCACGGCCGGTGAAGTCACCCAGGTAGTACGCGGCCGTGCCATCGCTCTTTTGCAACTGGACGTTCACCAGGGAAAAGTCGGTCGCTGGGCGGAACGTGCCGTCACCATTGGACAAATACACGACGTTCTTGCTGGGGTCGTCATTCCAGCTCAGGATGTCGCCGCGGCCGTCGCCGTCGATGTCGGCCACCGACACGCCGACGGTGGTGCCGCCCATCTCCTGTCCTGCATTCGTGAGATTGAAATTCGTCGCCTTGCCGCTGTTGGTGTCGCCGGCAGCTGTGCCGCGCGAAATGGCCAGCCACTGGCTATACCGGTTATCGGACGGATACAGGCAATCGGTCCGTCCATCCCCATTGACATCGATGGCTAGACCACAAGCGATGTTGGACACGGCATTATTCGGTGCCAAATCGAAGTCGCCGGTGCCTCGCGAAATCCAGGTGCCGGAATTGACGACGAAATCTGCGGCGCCATCGCCATTAACATCCAGCACATAGGGACGAGACCACAGGACTCCTGACGTCTTGTTCAGAGGCTGCGCATAGACGGAACGATGCGCCAGATTGGTGGTGGTGCGTTCCGTAAAGGTAACCCCATTGGCAGTTTTCGTGGCGACATAGACGTGCGTGCAGATCGTCGACGCGCACAACTGCGCATCGTTGGGCGGCGCATAAGGATACGGCTGGTTGACACTACTCGGCGGGTTGCTGGTGGTATAGGCCGGAATAATCGTCGTGACGATATCCATCAGGCCGTCATTGTTCACATCGATGAGATGGAAATTTGCGCCAGCCGTTTGCGACAATCCGTTGATCGTGGACGGGATACAGTAGCCGGTGCTGCCGGAGCAGTTCGTGATTGGCGTCATGGTGCTCACGACCTGCGAGAAATCGATCCCGGTAATCGTGGTGGCCGCAAAGGTGCCATTCCCATTGTTCACATAGAGAATGTTCTGGACCGTACCGCACGAGGCATTGGAACTCGAGGTCGCCTGCATCACGCGCAGGATATCCGGCAAGCCATCGCCATTGAAATCGGCCACGTACGACTGGTAACAGCCGTCGCTCTTGAGCAGGTTGCTTCCCGTGAGGTTGAAGCTTATGGACTGCGAAAACGTTCCGTCCCCGTTCGAGAGGTAGAGCGCATTTTGCGCTGGCGTGTCCGACCAGCGGATGAAATCCGTCCTGCCGTCGCCATTAAAGTCTCCCAACAGCAGGCCATAGCTACTCGCCGTGTTTTGCATGGGCAGCGTCGCCAGAGCGCCGCTCCGGAAATTGGTATTGTAGACATAGCGGGCCGAGCCACCTGCGGCATAATTGAAACTCGTCCCCGGCATGCACTTGGTTTCGTTGCCGTTGCATTCGACGATCTTCGTCAGCCGGCTGCGGTTCGTCACCGGTCCCGAGTCGTACGTCAGGCGGTACGTCTTGACATTCACCGCTCCGGTCGGAGGGGTAGCCTGAACCACGTTGGCAGGCCAGTTGATATAGGTGCGGATCTTGCTGAGCAATCGAACGCTCACATTTTTACTACCTTGGTGGTACGCTTCGCTGCGGTCTTGCGGCCCATTGACGTTGTCGGCCCGGTCCACATACTCGAACACCACTTTGTTGCTTGGCAGTTGGCTGCCATTGCCGGTGTAGCGGATTTCCGTAACGTTCCACTCACGTCCCGGGACCACCCCGCTGGCGTTCGCGCTACCCCAAGTCACGTCGCGCTGTTCGTACTGGAAATCGATGTAGTTGCCCACCGTGTCGCTGATCCGGCTGACCGGCCAGGCCACCACAAGATTCTTGCCTTGCGCGGTAATTTGCGCATTGGCCGTCGTGTTGCTGTTAACGCCGTATTCGTAGATCTGGCCACTCTTGGTCCAGACCTTGAAATACGCCGGGCCATTGTTCGGATCGCCATTGGCAGAGCCATAGCCGCGGATGCGCGCATACATATCCTTCTCGGTACGGTACTCACGCACCATGCCGCCACCACCCAGGGCATCGTTTTGCTGGAACGGGTTGGTCACGCCAGGGTTAGTCACACTGCCGTTGACCACGACACCATTACTATCGGTCTGGATCAGACGCTGGCCATCCAGGCACAATTTGTCGTTGCTTGTGTAATCGACCGGGCGCGCATAGCCATCGAGCAGTTTGCTGCCCGGACAGCGGGTGATCATCGAAATACCTTGCACGGTCCAGCCATAGCCGACCGGGCCATTGACACTGCTGGCACTGTAGAGAAAACCGAGGTTGGGCGCCATGCCGGCGATGCCAGGAGGTACGACGATAGACTGGCTGTACGACGGCGTACCGCTGTCTGAGATTGATACCGGACTGGCAGCCTGCGCTGTTACACCAAGTGTCATCAAAAGCAGCAGTGCACTGCCGCTTCCCGCCACTATTCGACGAAGATATCCAATCTCGTTGCCTTTACCATGTGTCGTCATTGTTTACTTCCCCTGACAGCCGGAAGAATGGAGAGGCATGATGTAGCCATTGCTGGCGGCATGCGAAGTCTCTTCCCGCTGCTTGTGTTATTAAAAACTGTTGAGGCCGGCACGATAGCCGTCATTCATCTAATTTCAGCGAATCAAACCGATCGCGAAAGATAATACTTACGGCGTAATGTCACCGATATATACCGGCACAGGAGCCAACCCGTACGTAGCTATGGTCGAGCAATTCCCGTCGCCGTTGAAGTAAAACTCCGCAGTTCCGTCTTTTTTCTTGATTGCCAAAAGCATACTCGTCCACATTGCGCAGGTTGATGTGCTGACTTGATTCCTGTCACTGGAAAGACTGCAGATTACCGTGTAATCCCCCCGACCGCTGTGCAGGACATTAACCGTGCCATCTTGATAAACCAGCACGTTCACGACCTTGACGCTGCAGGAATAAGCTGCCCAGGCATGCATGGGCAGCAATAAAAGAATCAAAAAGAATTTTTTCAACATCGTTTCGCACTTCTATTTAATCAAACGATCATTTCAAATCTTAAAGCCCAAACACAGGAAGCATTCGGCCCCATCCATCCTGCTTTAACCCTTCAAATCCGGACCGTTCAATGTTTCGTAGCTTCGGCCATTGCAGGGATTTCCATTACCGCAAACGCCATTACCTACGGCATAGACCGTCTTCCCCGAAACTTTCGCAGCCAATGCGGTTGAAACCAGTACTCGGCCAAACGATGTGCCAGGATCGATTGCATATATCACAACATTACTAAAACCCGACTGGCAAGTAGTCGCCGCACCGTCGAATCCGCCCCCGATCACTGCGATGTAAACGAGCCCGTTATAAGGAAAAACACTGAAAATTGCTCCCTGATAGGCAGCTGCCGCTGCGATGGACGGTGCGAAAAATACATGCCACCGACGTTACCGCGAGAAGGAGCTTCACCATAAATCTTCTTAAAAAAATGCGCTAAGCTCCTAATTATCCTCTTACCCCAGCACTCAATCTCTTTATCGGGCCCGGCAAAGCGATGACTGTCGTAAGCGACCGCCAGATCAAGAGTTATCTCGTGGAATCGGATTTTATTACAGCATCAAAGTCGGAATTCTATCCAATTGCCACCACGCAACAACCCTGAGGAATTGTAGACACAGCCAGGCCACCATAAGTATCTTTCGTTGTCATGACACTGTGACGCAAAAGGTCCGCCCGACGCATTTGGAGAGGCGTGAACAGATGTCGCGACAAGATGTACTAACCTTCTAGAAAGTAAAGCTATGCTTGCGCGGCGTACCGGCATTCCTGCTGGCGAAAGAACGATTGGACCATCGCCGGTAACTTCTGAATACGGCGCAAAGCACCGAGAGCGAGTTTTTTCATGCCGTCTTTGTCCTGCACGAATTGCTTGCTGACCTGGCGTTTCACGTGTGCCCATACCTGCTCGTCGGGATTCAGGTGCGGCGAATAGGGCGGTAGGTAGAAAAGTTTGAGCGCACCGTCA
>NZ_JBFUDR010000285.1:0-8077 GCF_056404615.1 Massilia sp. P2_C2
CGCCCGCGCCCGCGAGGCCCAGCGCGGCGAGCAGCGGCGCGATCGCCTGCGGCGCCAAGTCCCAGGGGCCGCGCCGGGTCCATGTCCATGTGACGCCGGGCGGCAGGCGCAGCTGCGCGTCCGCATACAGCCCGACGTGGCCCGCGGGACGCAGGTGCAGCACGTCGCCGTCCGGCGCGAGCGCGAGGCGCGTGCGGCCCGCGACGAGGACCTGGCCCGCGCGGAGCCGCAGCGGCCGGCCGGCCAGCAGGTCGGCGTGACCATCCTCGGCCAGCAGCAGTGGCACGGCCGGCGTGGCGGCCAGCACAATGCCGTCGCCGGCTGCGCCGCGCGCAAGGGTCGCTGCCGGTGCCGCCAGCCCGGCGATGGCGATGCGGTTGCCGCAATCGAGGTTGCCGCCGAAGACGAGTGGCCGGTCGAACCTGAGCAGAGCCGGTGCGCCGCGGTTCCACAGTCCCGCGAGGAGCGTGCCGAGGCGGGCGTCGGGGCACGCCGGCTGCGGCTTGCCGTCGCGGCGCAGCAGGGCGCCGTCGTAGTGCCAGCGTGTCGGTCCGGCCGTCAGCTCGACGCCATCCGCGCCCGCCGCGGTGACGTGCATCCGCAATGCGCCCAGCTGGAACTCCTGGCCCGGCGCGAGCATGACGCTGCCGCCGCGGCGCACGTGCGAGCCCTCCTGCACGAGCAGCGGATGGCCCGTGCCGTCGTCCGCTGCCCACCATCCGCCCTGGTCGTCGTGGCGCAGCTGCAGGCGGCCGCCGTCGGCGGCGGGTGCGCCGAGGGCCGCATGGTCGAGGATCCGCGTGGCGGCCCGGTCCAGCACGACGGCGACCTGTGCCGGCATCCACGCGACGGGCGCGCGCAGCAGCGCGGCCATCTGCAGTGCGCACAGCGCGGCGAGCAGGGCGCCCGCGAGCAGGCGCGGCACGGACTGCGCTGCGCGTCTCATGCTGCCCTCCGCAGGCTGTCCGCGGCCGGGGCCAGACTGGCGGCGGCGCGCATGAGCAGGCGGCTGATCTCGAGAGCGTGGCGCGGGCGGTCTTCCGGCCGTGGTGCGACCAGCGCGCGCAGCAACACCAGCAGTGGGTGCTGGGCGCGTGCGGCCGCGTGGGCGGCGAACAGCGCGGCTTCGTCGGGCTCGAGGACCGCAGGCTGGGCGCCGCCATGGCGCGCGCGCAGCGCGGCCGCACCGGCCGTGCCATGCGCCCGGTACGCCTCGGCACAGGCGCTGCAGAAGCRCAGCGGGATGCCGGTGACGAGGTTGTAGAGGAGGGCGCCCAGCGCGAAATAATCGCTGCGCGCGTCCGTCCGGTAGCGCCCGCACGCATCGGGGAAGAATTGCTCGGGCGCCTGCCACGCTGCGGTGCCGACGTAGGCGTGGGCGGCGCTGTCGCGCAGCGGACGGTTGGTGCCGAAATCGGCCAGCTTCAGCGTGCCGCCGCGCGCATCGACGAGCAGGTTGGCCGGTTTCAGGTCCAGGTAGCGCCAGCCGTATTGATGGACTTTCGCGAGCGCGCCGTTGACCTGCGCCGTCCAGGCCAGCGCCTGCCCGATGCCGGGACCGGTGCCCCGTGCACGCAACGCCGCCAGGTGCGTGCCCAGGTCGCCGTCCAGCAGTTCCAGCGCCAGCGCCGGCAGGCCGTCGTGTTCGCCGCTGTCGAGCAGGCGCACGATGTCGCGCTGGTCCCACGGCTGCAGGGTACGGAGGAATGCAATCTCCGCATCGAAGCAACCGCACCACGCGACCCGTTGCGGCGGCAGGGCCAGGTCCATCTGCGCGCGGTTGACGAGTTTGAGGGCCGCCGGCATGCCGCCCGGCACGGACTCGGCGCGCCATAACACACCATAGCTGGAACTGCCCAGCGGCGCCTGCAGGCGCCAGGCGCCCGCCGTCAATGTGATGATGTCGCCTGCTTCGACCATGTGCCCTCCCGGCCGGCGGCCCCGTGCCGCCTGCGGGACGGTAGCGGGGGGAGGGAGAAACGGAACGGTCTTCGCGCTCATGGGTCTTGCCAGCCCGATGATCGTCCTGTTCGGGACGATCGACCTGTGTGGCGGCTTATGGACGTGGTATGCGCTGAAAGCCGATGCGCGGGCGGCCGGGCCCGCTCTGGCCGGCGTGGCCGGGCAATAAAAAAACCGCGCACGAGGCGCGGTTCTCTGAAGGAAAAGCGATCAGCGGTGCCAGCCGCCGCGATCGTGATCGCGGCCACGGTCCCAGCCGCGGTCATGATCCCAGCCGCGGCCGCGATCCCAGCCGCGGTCGTGGTGGTCGTAGTCGCCGCGGCCGCGCTCGACGACGACGACGTCCGGGCGCGGATTGTAGTAATAGCCGCGCGGTTCGACGTACACCGGACGCGATTCGACATACACCGGTGCCGGTTGCTGGTAATAGCCGCTCGAATAACCGCTCGAATAGCCGCCGGAGTACGCGTAGCCGCGGTTGCGATAATAATAATCGTCGTTCGTGCGGACGGAATTACCGACGGCGGCACCGATGACGCCACCGACGAGGGCACCGTCGCGACCACCCACGCTGCTGCCGATGGCAGCGCCCGCCAGCGCGCCCACGACCGTGTTCACCCCCCGATCGTCAGCCATCGCCGTGGAAGACACGGCTGCTGCGGCCAGGAGCATGGCACCAATGCATTTTTTCTTCAACATGGCTTGTTCCTTGCGCCTCAACGGGGATCGGGATGATCACAAAACGTCAGGCATGCAAGCATCATAGATCGGGTGGCGGGCGCTGCCACGGGTTAAAACAGATTATTACATCTGCTTTCCGGCAGTAACATTTGCCGGACGCGAACTATTGTTGATCAAGGAACAGCCGTGTGATCCGATCAGTTCCTGGTCGAACGTTTGCGCAACGCAGGGATGAGTGCAAGGCCCAGTCCGAACAGCGCGAACGAGCCCGGTTCCGGCACCAGGCTGGCATTGCCGTTGATCGTGAAGTCGGCCGCCAGGCCGGTGGCGCCGCCGCCGCCGTTCGCGACCAGGAACTGGAGCGTGTTCAGGCCCTGGGTGACATTGGCGGTCACGCTGGCCACGTTGGAAATTTTCCAGACCTCATTGGCGCCGATATTGTTAACACCCAGCGATACGCCGTTCAGGGTGACGTCGGTCAGGTAGTCGTCCGAGACCCAGCGAAAATCCACGTCGGTGGTCAGCGCCGCACCGGACCAGTTGAACTGGAACGCATACGCATAGGTATTATTCCTCAGCGTGCTGGGGCTACGCCCGGACTGGATCGGATCCCAGGAAATGTATTTGCCGCTCGTAATAGACGAGTTCGGCAATACCGGCCATCCGATGGCGGTCGACGTCACGAGGTAGGCGGCGAGGCCGTTGACGGTGAACTGGTCGTCCTTGCCGTCGTGGTTGGCATCGGCGCCGGTGCTGTAGGTAACGGCAGCGGTGGCGGACGTGAAGGAGCAGGCGGCGATCAGGGCGGCGAGGAGCTTTTTGCGGATCGACATTGATAACTTTCTAATTAGTTGATTGTTAATGAATGATGTCAATTTGGAAAAGTATAATGATCATATGGCAATGCGGCAACGACTTTTTCACTGTGGTTACGCCATGCCATTTTCTTCCCTTGCAGTCAGGACCCGCCCGCCCCATCTTCGAAGGGTTATCGACTGTCCGGACTTGCCATGGCGCGCCACCGTTCCTTCGTTTCCGTTCTTGCCATTCTGATCCTGTTGCATGCGTATATCGGGCTACGACTGTTGCCTGCACTGGGCATTGGCCTGGCGGGAATGATCGCAGGAAGCATATTGCTCGCGATATCCGCAGCGCTCGTGCGGATCGGCCTCGTTGCACCGAGCCTGCGCCGCACGCGCTGGACGGCAGCGCTGACATGGGCCGGCCTGCTTGCAATGGGCTTGTTTTCGTCACTCTTCGTGCTGACGCTCCTGCGCGATGTCGTCCTCCTGTGCCTCGCATTGGCCGGCGCGGACGGACCGGCATTCACGCACGACAGCGCGGTCGCCGTGCCCCTGCTGGCGCTGGCGGCGACGCTGATCGGTTTCGTCAACGCCCGCCGGGTCGCGCGCGTCGTCAAGGTCGAGGTGCCGATCGCAGGCCTGCCCGAGGACTTGCACGGCTATTCGATCGCACAGATTTCCGACATCCACGTCGGCCCGACCATCCGCCGGCCTTATCTGAATGCCATCGTCACGAAGGTAAATGCCCTGAAGCCGGACGCCATCGCCATCACGGGTGACCTCGTCGACGGCAGCGTGCAGCGCCTGGCCCTGCACACTGAACCACTGGCGCGTCTGTCCGCGCCGGACGGTACGTTCTTTGTGACGGGCAACCACGAGTATTATTCGGGCGCGGAACAGTGGGTGGCCGAGGTGCGCCGCCTGGGCCTGAGCGTGTTGATGAACGAGCACGTGATCCGGCGCCGGGGCAATGCCACGCTGATGATTGCCGGCGTCACCGACTACACGGCCCAGCTGTTCAATCCGGCGCATAAAAGCGATCCGCACCTGGCGGCGGCCGGCGCGCCGGACGACGTCGCCGTGCGGATCCTGCTGGCTCACCAGCCGCGCACCGCACCGGCTGCCGCCGCAGCGGGGTTCGACCTGCAATTGTCCGGCCACACGCACGGCGGCCAGTTCTTCCCGTGGAACCTGTTCGTGCCGCTGCAGCAACCCTTCGTGGCCGGCCTGAACCGCGTGCGCTCGCTGTGGGTCTACACGAGCCGCGGGACGGGCTACTGGGGACCGCCGAAGCGCTTCGGTGCGCCGTCCGAGATCACGCTCGTGCGTCTCGTACCGGGCCGCGCCTGACCAGGCCCGCCCGGCATCGGCACGGTTCGATGTATTTACAGCAATATATTTCCCCAAACCGGCGCAGATGCGTTATCGTTGAAGTTTTTCTACGCATTCAAGGATTACACGTATGAACCATCTCCGTTTTCCTGCGATGGGCGTGATTGCCGCCTGCCTTCTGGTAGGCAACGCGAACGCCGCCAGCCCCGGCAATGATCCGGCCGCGCTCGCCAAGGTGCGGGATACGGCGCTGCACAGCGATTACGCTTACCAGCGGCTCGAGGATCTGACGGACCTCGTCGGCCCCCGGCTGTCCGGCTCGCCCGGCGCCGCCGCCGCCGTGCACCAGGTGGCGGACGAATTGCGCAAGCTGGGCGCGAAGGTCACGCTGCAGCCGATCAAGGTGCCGCACTGGGTGCGCGGAGAAGAGAAGGCGACGCTCGTCGATTACCAGGGCCGTCCGGCCGGTGTCAGCCAGAAAATCGTGCTCGCCGCACTGGGCGGATCGGGCGCGACCCCGGCCGCCGGCATCACGGCGCCCGTCATCGTCGTGCGCACCTTCGAGGAACTGAAGGCGCGCGGGGCGGAGGTGAAGGGACGCATCGTCCTGTTCGACGTGCCGTTCGACCAGAACATGGCGGACCGCGGCCTCGCCGGCACGGCCTATGGCCAGGCCGTCGCATTCCGCGGGGCCGGCCCGCGCATGGCGGCCGAGATGGGCGCCGCCGCCGCCCTCGTGCGCGCCGTCGGCGGGGCCGCCTACCGCATCCCGCATACTGGCGCCACGTTGCTGAAGGACGATGCGCGCATCCCGGCGGCGGCCGTCACGATCGAGGATTCGCTGCTGATCGCGCGCCTGTCGAGGCGCGGCCCCGTCACGATGCACCTGACGCTGACGCCGCAAATCCTGCCGGACGCCGACAGCTATAACGTGATCGCCGACTGGCCGGGCACGGACAAGGCCGACGAGATCGTCCTCGTGTCGGGCCACCTGGATTCCTGGGACCTGGCCACCGGTGCCAACGACGATGCATCGGGCGTCGTCAGTGCGATGGAGGTGATCAACACGCTGCGCAAGCTGGACTACCACGCGCGCCGCACGATTCGCGTCATCGCCTGGATGAACGAAGAGAATGGCGGACGCGGCGGTCACACCTATGACGCCGTCAACAAGAAGATCGCCGAAAAGCACTTCGCCGCGTACGAGGACGACAATGGCTCGGGCCGCCCGTTCGGCGTGCGCGCCGGCATCAGCCAGGCCGGCGCCAGGTTGCTGGCACCGTTGCAGGCCGCCCTGTACCCGATGGGCGCAGGCGCGTTCCGCCGCGAGGACGTCGTCGGCGCCGGCGACCTGCACGATCTGGAGGATTCCGGCGTGCCGAGTTTCGAGCCGTGGATCGATTCGTCCGATTATTTTAATTATCACCATACCCCCGCCGATACGTTCGACAAGGTCAACCCGGAAAACCTGCGCCGCCACGCCGCCGTGATGGCGACGACGGCCTGGTTCCTGGCCAATATGGACCAGCCGATCGGCCGCGCCAACGTCGCAGCCGAGGCGAAGGGCACGCAGTAAGCTGGACCGGCCCGGCGGGCCGGGGGCGGTCGGACATTCCGATGGTGACGGACCGCGCCCGGTTCCATGCGCTGCCCATCTTTGTTCCGACCTATATACGGTAGGCATCGGCACGTAGACTTCGGCACGGCATTCGCCATCGACAGCGATACCGTGCCGCCTCGTCACCATTTCCGCTTCCGGCGCGCTTGCCGGCTCAGGCTTCGGGTTCCGTCGTTATCATCCGTTGGCGATGCGCCGGATTGCACGTGCGTGTCCGCGGAACGGACGGCCGTACACGGTCTGGATGCCACTGGCAAAATTCTGTCCCCAGACCAGTTGCGGCCGTGTGTCGTGCTGTTCGCTCGACCAATACCAGACGCGGTCGAAGCGTTCACGAAGATTGGCGAAGAGCAGGGCCAGTTCGCGCCGCGTCGGCAATTCGCCGTCCTGCGTGGCCGCCCATTCCCGCGCCGCTGGCCAGCTCACATCCGACGCTTCGTCCGCGAGCAGCACCAGGTGGTAGTCGGCCTCGCCGTTCTTGCCGAGTATCAGGCCGGCATAGGCTTCGCCTTCCTTCAACATTTCTTGGATCCTCAGGTAATCACCCATCGCGCAACCCTTTCGTCATGTCTTCCGGTCTCGTATGACCATCGATCGCCGCGCTTGGTTGCAGCGCGGAATACGACATAGCTCATAACGGTGTACGCGCCTGTCGTTCTCGGCATTCGCGCCGAACGCGACCGATCGCGGAACTTGTTACATTGTGTGCATTTTTCTGAAGCGGCATTCGGCGAAAAGTTTGCAATTTGGGTGTATGCAACACATTGAGTCCTATGAGTAATGTCTTTTGTGAATTCATTATGCCGAGAAATTTTCTTTAAAAAAGATTGAACTTAGGCAGTTTCCTTGCATCAAAGGGTTACATTCACTTTTTGATGTAAGGAAACCTTCAGATGAAAAAACTGGTGACTTTTGCTTCGGATCTCCGTCTCAACGCCCTGCTGTGCTGCAGCGCCACGGTATTGTTGACCGCATGTGGTGGCGGCCTGACCGACGCCGGCAACGGCCAGCAGGCCCAAACCGCCGCAATCACGGCGAGCGTGGACGAGTCCGCCGCAAACGGTGCCGCTGAGACGCCGAACCCGGTTGATGCAACCGCGGCGCAAGCGACCGAAGCAGCCTCCGCCAACTTCGAACTGGTCGGCTACGACGCCAATCCGCTGGCGGCATCGACCACCGACGCGACTGCGGAGGACAGCGCGACCGCACCGGCAACGGCCGCGGATGGCGCACCGCACCTGCTGGCAACTGTAACGAGCGTGAACACGACCTCGTCGATGATGTCGACCCCGACCACCTCCTATAACTATTATGTGTCCCCGACCGGTTCCG
The DNA here is from genome assembly GCF_056404615.1 of Massilia sp. P2_C2. Lineage (NCBI taxonomy): Bacteria > Pseudomonadati > Pseudomonadota > Betaproteobacteria > Burkholderiales > Oxalobacteraceae > Massilia > Massilia sp. P2_C2. The sequence continues at coordinate 7,729 of NZ_JBFUDR010000285.1, forward strand.
ACAGCGCGGCCGGCACGAAAGCCGCACCGTTCAAGACGCTGGCCCGTGCGGCCAAGTCTGCCACCCGCGCCGGTACGACCGTCTGGGTGGCACCGGGCACCTATGCGGGCGGTATCAAGACGACGGCCAGCGGTATGAGCTCGGCCCGCATCTACTGGATCTCGACGACGAAGTGGGGCGCGAAAATCGTGCCGCCGGCGAGCTCGTCCAACAACAATGCATGGGATAACCGCGGCAATTACGTCAGCATCATCGGCTTCGACATCGACGGCACCAACTCGGGCAGCGGCACGAAGTGGACCCATGGTATCTACACCGGCGGGTCGTACACCATGATCGCGGACAACCA
>NZ_JBFUDR010000286.1:0-8066 GCF_056404615.1 Massilia sp. P2_C2
CTGCAGCGCGACCGCAGTTTGCTGCTGCAGTTGGCCAATTTCGGCGAGAAGTTCGGCGCTGGGTGTGCGGATGTCGGGCATGTGGTGTTTTTCGCAATAGTGAAAAAATCGAAACATCTTTACGAGCCCATCCAGCGTCGATGAGACGTGCTTTGACGCCGGTACAAGCCCAGGAATTGTAAAGCAGATACACTTTTACAAAATGCAATTCTTGCCGCGTAGTGCGAGGGCGGCCTGATGCGTCACGCGTATCGCGGTAAAAGACCTCAGGCACCCCTCAGCCCGACCATGCGATCTGTTAAGTCCTGACGTTTGTAAATCGCAACAGAAAGTGTCGTTTTTTCGGGTAACAAAAAGATTTCCATGTGGAATTTTCGGAAAATACGGTAATGTTCCGGATCATATTATTGCCGTACGGCATTAGTTCCCAACCACGAGCGCATATGCGCACAGGTTTTTTTCATCCCGCACTACACACCATCGCATTGCGAGGACATCCATGAAACATCCTCTCGACCGAGCACCGGGCACCGCAACCCCGGCAATACTCGCGCTCGCGGACGGCAGCACCTTTACCGGTTATGCCATCGGCGCAAGCGGCCACACGACCGGCGAGGTCGTGTTCAACACCGCCATGACGGGTTACCAGGAGATCCTGACCGATCCCAGTTACATGCGTCAGATCGTTACGCTGACCTATCCACACATCGGCAATACCGGCATCAACCCGGAAGACGGCGAATCGTCCGACGTTCCCGCGGCGCGCGTGCATGCCGCCGGCCTGGTCATCAAGGATTTGCCGCTGCTGGCATCGAATTTCCGTTCGACCCAGGCGCTGTCCGATTACCTGAAAGACCAGGGCGTGGTCGCCATCGCCGGCATCGACACCCGCGAGCTCACCCGTCTCCTGCGCACCAGGGGCGCGCAGAACGGTGCCATCGCCGTCGGCATGTCCGCGGTCGAGGCCATCGCACTGGCGCGCGGCTTCGCGGGACTGGGCGGCATGGACCTGGCAAAGGTCRCCAGCGTCCACGAACGCTACGAGTGGCACGAGACCGAGTGGCGCCTGGGCGAGGGGTATGGCCGGCAGGACGCGCCGCGCTTTCACGTCGTCGCCTACGACTTCGGCATCAAGGCCAATATCCTGCGCATGCTGGCGCAGCGTGGCTGCCGTGTGACGGTCGTGCCGGCGCAGACCGCTGCCGCGGAAGTGCTGGCGCTCCAGCCGGACGGCGTGTTCCTGTCGAACGGTCCCGGCGATCCGGGTCCGTGCGACTATGCGATCGCCGCGACGCGCGAGATCATCGGGAAGGGCGTGCCGACGTTCGGCATTTGCCTCGGTCACCAGATCATGGCGCTCGCCTCGGGCGCGCGGACCGTCAAGATGAAGTTCGGCCACCACGGCGCCAACCATCCCGTGCAGGACCTCGACACCGGGAAGGTGTTGATCACATCGCAGAACCATGGCTTCGCGGTCGATGCGGACACGTTGCCCGCCAACTGCCGCGTGACCCACGTGTCGCTGTTCGACGGTTCGCTGCAGGGTTTCGAACGTACCGACAAACCGGCCTTCTGCTTCCAGGGCCACCCCGAGGCTTCCCCGGGTCCGCACGACCTGCGCACCCTGTTCGACCGTTTCATCTCCCTGATGGAGGCACGCCATGCCTAAGCGCACAGACATCCACAGCATCCTGATCATCGGCGCCGGCCCCATCGTCATCGGCCAGGCGTGCGAATTCGATTATTCGGGAGCCCAGGCCTGCAAGGCCCTGCGCGAAGAAGGCTACAAGGTCATCCTCGTCAACAGCAATCCCGCGACGATCATGACCGATCCGGACATGGCCGACGTCACGTACATCGAGCCGATCCAGTGGGAAGTCGTGGCGCGCATCATCGCCACCGAAAAACCGGACGCCGTGCTGCCCACGATGGGCGGCCAGACGGCGCTCAACTGCGCACTCGACCTGCATCGCCATGGCGTGCTGGCCGAACACGGGGTGGAGCTGATCGGCGCCACGCCGGAAGCCATCGACAAGGCCGAGGACCGCGCCAGGTTCAAGGCGGCCATGACGGCGATCGGCCTCGGCTCCGCCCGTTCGGGCGTCGCGCACAACATGGCCGAGGCCTGGGCCGAGCAGGCCAAGCTGGGCTTCCCCGTCATCATCCGGCCGTCGTTCACGATGGGCGGCTCGGGCGGCGGCATCGCGCACGATGCACAGGAATTCACCGCCATCTGCACGCGCGGCCTGGAACTGTCCCCCACGTCCGAACTGCTGATCGAGGAGTCGCTCGTCGGCTGGAAGGAATTCGAGATGGAGGTGGTGCGCGACAGGAACGACAACTGCATCATCGTCTGCTCGATCGAGAACCTCGATCCGATGGGCGTGCACACGGGCGACTCGATCACGGTGGCGCCGGCGCAGACCCTGACGGACAAGGAATACCAGATCATGCGCAATGCGTCGCTCGCCGTGCTGCGCGAGATCGGCGTCGACACGGGCGGCTCGAACGTGCAGTTCGCCGTCAACCCGGCTGACGGCCGCATGATCGTCATCGAGATGAACCCGCGCGTGTCGCGTTCGTCCGCGCTGGCCTCGAAGGCGACCGGCTTCCCGATCGCCCGCGTGGCCGCGAAGCTCGCCGTCGGCTTCACCCTGGACGAACTGCTCAACGAGATCACCGGCGGCACCATGCCGGCGTCGTTCGAGCCGTCGATCGACTACGTCGTCACCAAGATCCCGCGCTTTGCGTTCGAAAAATTCCGCGGCGCCGACGACCGCCTGACGACGCAGATGAAGTCCGTCGGCGAAGTGATGGCGATGGGGCGCACGTTCCAGGAATCGTTCCAGAAAGCGCTGCGCGGCCTGGACATCGGCGTCGACGGCCTGCGCCGCAAACAGTCGGGCCGCGAGGTGATCGAGGCGGAACTCGCCGCCCCCGGCCCGGAGCGCATCTGGTTCGTGGGCGACGCGTTCGCCGCCGGCCGTTCGCTGGACGAGGTGCATGCACTGTCGCACATCGATCCGTGGTTCCTGGCCCAGATCCAGGACCTGGTCGAGGTCGAGCTGTGGCTGGAAACGCAGCGTTTGGGCAGCCTGGACGCGGCCATCCTGCGCCGGCTGAAGGAGCAGGGCTTCTCGGACCGGCGCCTCGCCACGCTGCTGAAGACCCATGAAGACGAAGTGCGCGCGCGCCGCCACCAGCTGGGCGTGCGGCCGGTGTACAAGCGCGTCGACACCTGCGCCGCCGAGTTCGCCACCACCACCGCCTACCTGTATTCGACCTATGACGGCGACTGCGAGGCCGAACCCACCGGCAACCGCAAGATCATGGTGCTCGGCGGGGGACCGAACCGCATCGGCCAGGGCATCGAGTTCGATTACTGCTGCGTCCACGCGGCGCTGGCGCTGCGCGAGGATGGCTACGAGACCATCATGGTCAACTGCAATCCGGAGACCGTGTCGACCGACTACGACACGTCGGACCGCCTGTATTTCGAATCGCTGACGCTCGAGGACGTGCTGGAAATCGTCGCGCTGGAACAGCCGGAAGGCGTGATCGTGCAGTACGGCGGCCAGACGCCGCTGAAGCTGGCGCTGGCGCTCCAGGCCAATGGCGTCCCGATCATCGGCACGTCGCCGGACATGATCGACGCGGCCGAAGACCGCGAGCGCTTCCAGCAACTGCTGCACCGCCTGGAACTGCGCCAGCCGCTCAATCGCACTGCGCGCACGGAGCAGGAGGCCGTACGCATGGCCGAGGAAATCGGTTACCCGCTGGTGGTGCGTCCGTCGTACGTGCTGGGCGGACGCGCGATGGAGATCGTGCATGACCAGGTCGACCTGGAGCGCTACATGCGCGAGGCCGTCAAGGTGTCGCACGATTCGCCGGTTCTGCTGGACCGCTTCCTGAACGATGCCATCGAGTGCGACGTCGACTGCGTGTCGGACGGCGAGCATGTCCTGATCGGCGGCGTGATGGAGCACATCGAGCAGGCGGGCATCCATTCGGGCGATTCGGCCTGTTCGCTGCCGCCCTATTCGCTGGCGCCGGAAACGGTCGAGGAGCTCAAGCGCCAGACCGCGTGCATGGCGCGCGGGCTGAACGTCGTCGGCCTGATGAACGTGCAGTTCGCGATCCAGCAACTGAAAGTGGACGGCCGCGTGCGCGACCACGTCTATGTCCTGGAAGTCAACCCGCGCGCCTCGCGCACGGTGCCGTTCGTGTCGAAGGCGACCGGGCTGCAGCTGGCCAGGATCGCCGCACGTTGCATGGCCGGGCAGTCGCTGGCCCGCCAGGGCGTGACGGAAGAAGTCGTGCCGGCCTGCTTCTGCGTGAAGGAATCCGTGTTCCCGTTCGCGAAATTCCCCGGCGTGGACACCGTGCTCGGTCCGGAAATGAAATCGACCGGCGAAGTGATGGGCGTCGGCGCCACGTTCGGCGCGGCGTTCCGCAAGGCGCAGCTGGCGGCCAACGTGCGCTTGCCGCGCGAGGGCAGGGTCTACCTGCGCGTGAAGCGCGGCGACCAGGCGCGCACCGTCGCGCTGGCGCGCGAGCTGTACAGCGCCGGCTTCACGCTGTGCGCCGGCCACCTCACCGCGACGGTGATCGCGGCGGCCGCCATCCCCGTCGCGACGGTGGACGATACCTCGGCCCTGCATCTGTTGCAAGCCCGCGAGATCGCCCTGGTCGTGCTGACCGTGGACGAGAAGCGCAGCGCCATTTTCTCGTCGCGCGCGTTGCGTGTGGCCGCCCTGGCCAGCGGCGTGCCGTTCTACACGACCATCGCCGGCGCCGAGGCGGCGCTGGAGGGCATCCGCCAGAGCGACGACGTCAGCCTGTACTCGCTGCGTGCGCTGCACGACATGGTACCGAAGGTGCCGGATGCGCGCGGCCGCCTGGTGCCGAGCGAGGTCGACCTGGCTGCCGCGGCGGCCGCGATTCCCGAGCGGCGCCGGCACGAACGCCGGCGCGCCGCGTGGACCGCGCCGTTGAAGCTGTTCATCCGCCAGCCGTTCACGGAATCGGACGCGCACCAGCAGCGCATGATCAGYGACGTCATGCACCTGATCGACAGCGCCAACGGCGCACCGTATGCGTTCGACTACCTGACGGGCATGCACGCCGAGAGCGCGGGCACGTTCAAGCAGTCGTTCGAGCGCGAGCAGGGCAAGCCGTTCACGCCGAAGAACTTCCGCGACCACCGCCTGGGATTGCTGGACCAGGCCGACGTGATGATCAACATCCGTGTCGGCATGAGCGAAAGCAGTGCGTTCGAGTTGAGCTATCACATCTTCCAGGGGCGGCGTACTCCGGTACTGTTTCTGGTGTGGAAGGGTGCACCGATCAAGACGACCCTGATCCGCGAACTCGAGGACCTGGTCGACGTGACGTATGTCGAATTCGACGAGGTCGAGGAATTGCGCCCCGCGATCCACCGGTTCTTCAATAGCAGCCGGTTCGACGCCGGCGCTTGACCTGACCCAGACATTCCAAAGGAGAGAACATGTTTGAAAATTTAAAGATCAGGACGCTCGTCGTCGGGGCGCTGGGGGTGCTCGTGACGATGATGATGGCGATCGGCGTCATGGGCCTGTACGGCGCCGACCGCTCGGTCGGCCTGGTCCGCGCCGTGATCCTGGCGGACCAGAAAAGCGCCTACGAGCAGAAGTCGATCCGCCTCGACATGGAACTGGCGCGCAGCCAGATCCTGCAGGCCCTGCAGCATAACCCGACGCTGGCCTGGTCGCAGTTGCACGACCACCCGCTGACCGTGCACTTCAGCCAGATCGACAAGCTGGCGGCCAGCACGACGGCCAAGTGGGCGGAATTCAGCGGGGCGCTCACGAACCCCGACGAAAAGCGCCTGGCCGACGAATGGTTCGTCAAGAGCGACCAACTGGGCGTGGCACACATCAAGGYGGCCGCCGACGCCATCCGGGCCGGCGACTGGGACGGTGCGGAGAGTGTGCTGATCAAGAAGATCAACCCGTCGTACCGCGTCGGCGACGAGGCGATGGCGGCGCTCACCCGCGCATCGAAGGAGCGCGCGGCCGCCAACGAGGCCGACGTCGCCGCCTCCCTGCGCAACACCGCATACCTGATGGGCGGCGTGCTGCTGCTGGCCGCGCTGGTCGGGGCTGCGGTGGGCATGGCGATGATCCGCTCGATCTCGTCCCCGCTGGCCGAAGCGACCGCCATCGCGGCCCGCGTGGCCGAAGGCGACCTGACCGGCCGGATCGATGCGCGCGGCAACAACGAGATCGGCACCTTGATGGCCGCGCTGTCGAAGATGAAGGCCAGCCTGGCCGCCATCGTCGCGGAAGTGCGCACCAGTACCGATACGATCAATACCGCATCCGCCGAGATCTCGGCCGGCAACCAGGACCTGTCGGAGCGCACCTGCGGCCAGGCCAGCTCGCTGGAACAGACCGCTGCGTCGATGGAACAGCTGACCGGCACGGTGCGCCAGAACGCCGACAACGCACGCCAGGCGAATACGCTCGCCGTCACCGCGTCGGAAGTGGCGCTGCGCGGCGGCGACGTCGTGGCGCAGGTGGTCGACACGATGGGGTCGATCAACGAATCGTCGCGCAAGATCGTGGACATCATCGGCGTCATCGACGGGATTGCGTTCCAGACCAATATCCTCGCGCTGAACGCGGCGGTGGAAGCCGCCCGCGCCGGTGAGCAGGGCCGCGGCTTCGCGGTCGTCGCATCCGAGGTGCGCAACCTGGCTCAGCGCTCGGCCGGCGCGGCCAAGGAAATCAAGCAACTGATCAGCGATTCCGTGGGCAAGGTCGACAGCGGCGCCCGCCTGGTCGACCAGGCCGGCGCCACCATGAAGGAAATCGTCACCAGCATCCAGCGCGTGACGGACATCATGGGCGACATCACGCAGGCGAGCCAGGAACAGACCGCGGGCCTCGACCAGATCAACCAGGCGATCGGCCAGATGGATTCGATCACGCAGCAGAACGTGGCACTGGTCGAGGAAGCCACGGCGGCTGCCGCGTCGCTGCAGGACCAGGCCAGTGTGCTGAGCCGGATCGTCGGCGCCTTCACGCTGGACGGCGTGGCGGGCCAGCGGGGCGTGCAGCCCGCGCCGGCGGCCCCGGCACGTGCGCTGTCCGCGCCCGCGCGGCGCGCGAACGGCGCGGCCACGGCGCCCGTCGCCAGGACGAAGGTCACGGTCGCGAACGAGGAGTGGGAAACCTTTTGACTGATAGCCTATCCCGGTAGGGTGGGCACCCTGTGCCCACGCGCAACGCGTGCGGTGTGTTGGCATCACGCGTGGGCACGTTCGTATGTGAGACCACTGGCCTCACATACCCCACCCTACACACCGTCGGCGTCCGCGAGGCACACCAGCTTGATTTCCATCTGCAGCGCCACGAGCAGCGTGGTCTGCACGTAGCCGATTTCCCGCCGCACGGGATGGCGGAAGCGCCGTTCACCGCCTTCCCGGTGCAGCACGTCCTGTTTTTCCCAAGAGTCGGCGAACAGCGCACTCTCTTCACACAACGCTTCCACCAGCGCCTGCAGATCCGGATCGGACGGGCGCCGGTGCACGTCCGCCCTGAACTCGGCGGCCAGCCGGCGCGCCCGCGTCTCCCAGTCCACGATCAGCGTCCGCGCCGCCGGGTGCAGGAACACGTAGCGCAGCAGGTTACGGTCGCCCGCATCGGGGTCCAGCCAGCCCGTGAACAGCGCGGAGGCCGAATCGTTCCAGGCGCGCGCCGTCCACGTGTGGTCGAGCAGGTAGGCCGGGGCGGACATCAGGCCCGGCAGCGCGAGCAGGGCGGGGGACAGCGCGTCGACGTGGTCCGCGCCCGCGTGCGGATCCTTCCTGCCGGCGAGGTCGAACAGCGAGGCGCGCTCCGCCGCGGACAGTTGCAGCGCGTCGGCCAGGCGCGCCAGTGCGGCGGGCGATGCCTGCACGTCGCGGCCCTGCTCCAGCCACGTGATCCACGTGACCCCCAGGCCGRCCGCGTCGGCCAGTTCCTCGCGGCGCAGGCCCGGCGTGCGGCGGCGGCCGCCCGGCCGCGCGGGCGTCAGGCGCGCGC
>NZ_JBFUDR010000287.1:0-8063 GCF_056404615.1 Massilia sp. P2_C2
CCGGCCCTCGGCGCGGGCGCGCAGGCGCAGCCGGCGGGACAGGACGCCGCCGGTACCACGGTCACCACGCCGGACGACCTGCGCGCGGCGTTGCGCGCCGCCTCACCGGGCGACGTCATCACGCTGGCGCCCGGCACGTACCGTTTCCAGGGCCGGGGCATCGATATCCCGCGCGCGGGCCGGGCCGACGCGCCCATCGTCGTGCGTGCGGCGCGGCCGGGCACCGTCCACATCGAACTCGAGACGCTCGAGGGCTTCGTCGTCGCCGCGCCGTACTGGCGCTTCGAGAACCTCGACATCCGCGGCGTCTGCCCGGCCGACGACGATTGCGAGCATGCCTTCCACGTCGTCGGCGCCGGCCACCATTTCGCCAGCGTCAACAACACGATCCGCGATTTCAATGCGCACTTCAAGATCAACGGCGTCGGCAACCGCTACCCGGACGATGGCCTGATCGAGCACACGACCCTGACGGCCACGCACGCGCGCAAGACGACGAATCCGGTGACGCCCATCGACATCGTGACCGCCAGCGGCTGGACCCTGCGCGCGAACCTGATCAGCGACTTCGTCAAGCGCGACGGCAACCAGGTCAGCTACGGCGCCTACGCCAAGGGCGGCGGCCGCAACAACGTCTTCGAGCGCAACGTCGTGTGGTGCGAACAGGCGCTGCGCGGCCTGCCGGGCCAGCGCATCGGCCTGTCGCTGGGCGGCGGCGGCACGGGCCGGGAATTCTGCCGCGACGGCCGCTGCATCACGGAGCAGGAGGGAAGCGTCCTGCGCGCCAACCTGGTCATCGGCTGCTCGGATGCGGGCATCTACCTGAACGGCGCGGCCGCGAGTCGCGTGGTCGACAACACGCTCGTCGACACCACCGGCATCGACGTGCGCTATCCGACCAGCAGCGCCATCGTGGACGGCAACCTCGTCGACGGCCCRATCCGCGCCCGCGACGGCGCCATTGTGCACCTGGGCGAGAATCGCGCGACGCCGTTGTGGCGCAGCTACCTCGGCAGCCATCCCGTGCGCAGCCTGTTCCGCGCGCCGGAAACCGGCGATTTTTCGTGGCGAGACGGCGCACCCCTGCGCGGAGACGCCAATGTGGAAGGCAGGCCGGCGGACGCGCCCGACCTGTGCGGCCAGCGACGCGCCGCGCCGGCCGCGCCGGCCGTGATGGGGGCGTTCGCCCGTTTCAGCGACTGCCTGACGGCGCGCTGAGCGTCACCACGACACGACCCATTCGGCCGTCCATGCGGCGACCTGGTCGCGCCAGGCGCGGCGCGAGAACGTGTGGTCGGCATCCTCGAGGCGGCGCCAGGCCACGTGCGGCGCGCTCGACAGACGCTTCCAGGCCGGCGTCGATCCGGCCACGTCGCAGAACTCGCGTCCCGTCAGGTCGGCGCCGCCGATCACGAGCAGCGTGCGGCCGCCGAACGCGTGCAGGCTCTGGCGCATGCGTTCGGGCAGTGGCGCCGTGGCGCCGTCCTGTTGTCGACTGCCGGCGCCGAACGCGGCGCGCACGAGCCCCAGCATGGACTTGACCGAGCCCACGTAGTCGAATTGTCCGCGCGCCAGCTTGCGCCAGAATGCGGGGTCGCGCAGGCGGTCGCGGTAATGGTGTTTCAGCGTGGTGCGGGCGACGCCGTCGTCCGTGCGCACCCACGGGTTCAGCAGCACGAGGCCGCGCACGCGCGCGTCGCCCGGCGCATACAGCGCGGCCGCCGAGGCGCCGTCGCACAGCCCCCACAGCACGACATCGCGCATGCCGGGGACGGCAGCCACGAAGGCGTCGAGCGCGGCGCGGATGTCGTCCTGGATGCCTTCGAAATCGCGTTCGTCGCCGCCGCTGTCGCCCATGCCGCGCACGTCGAAGCGCATGGCGGCGATGCCCTGCGCGGCCAGGTGGCGCGCCAGCAGGGCGAACTGGCGGTGGCTGCCGACACGGTATTGCGGTCCGCCGACGACGATCAGTACGCCGCGCGTGCCCGGCTCGGCGGGCACCGAGGCGATGCCGACGAGCGTGTCGCCGCCGCAGCGGAATGCCAGCGCGCGTTCTTCAAACTGCATGGCTGCGCTCCTCCAGCACGGCCGCGGTCGCGTCGAGCAGTGCGGGGCAGGTGGACACCGCCGTCGTGGCCCAGAACGGCAGTCCCGTCACCGTGTGCACGTGCAGCCGCGTGCCTTGCGCTTCCCATGCCGTCTTGACGCGGCCGGCAGCCGCGCCCGGCGCCTGGCCGGGCGCGCCGAGCACCTCGAACCAGTGCGCGGGGACGGGCGGCACCATCGCGTCGGGAGCAGGCAGGGCGTCGATGGCGTGCGCCAGTGCCGGGGTGAGGTCGTAGCCGGCGATTTCCAGGGTCTGGCCGGTTTCCAGCGCCGCGCGCAAGGCCTTGGTGCCGTTCTGCGCGGCCGCGTCGTCGCCGAGCATCGCGTTCGCCGTGCGCAGGCGCAGGAACTGGGTCAGGTACGTGGCACCGCTGGCCACCGGTTGCCACAGCAGCAGCGGTGCAAGTGGGAACGTCGCAGTTTGTACAACAGTGCGCGCGTAGTCCAAAGCGAGCAAAGCGCCCAGGCGCATGCCCCACAGCGTGAGAGGCGCATCGATGCGCGCGCGCAGCCAGGCGGCGCCCGCGTCCAGGTCCCGCTTCCACAGGTCCCAGCGGGCGTCGCCGAAGTCGCCGGCGCTGTCGCCCGTGCCGGCCAGGTCGATCTGCAGCACGCCATAGCCGTGCGCGGCCAGGCGGCGCGCGCCGAGGGCGGCCATGCGGCGGGTGCGGTTGAGTTCTTCGGCGAACGGCGGCACGTACAGGACGGCGCCGCGGCACGGGCCGGCGGGCCGGTGGAACAGGCAGAAGCGCCGGTCGGCGCCGCTGCCGAGGAAGAACGGTTCCGAGTCCACCTCAGCCCCGGCCGGCGTCATTCGGCGCGTTTCTCGGCCACGAAAGCGGCCAGGCTGCCCAGGGTTTCGAACGTGCTGGCGCTGAGGTCGTCATCGTCGACGGCGATGCCGAAACGTTCTTCGAGGGCGCCGATCAGGCTGACGACGGCCATCGAGTCGAGCTCGGGCAGGCTGCCCAGCAGGGGCGAGTCGGCCTGCAGGCGCTGGCCGGCGTCGCCCAGGCTCAAAACGTCGATCAGAGTCGCTTTCACTTCATTGAGATTCGCGTCGAGATTCGTCATGATGCTCGTTCCATCGATTGTCGATTATACATTCGGGCGCGGCAGGCCCAGGCGGGCTTTCAGCGGCGCGGCCAGGCGGTGCACTTCGCCCACCAGTTCGTGGCGGGTGGCACGCAGCAGCAGATACCAGGTCACGGCCAGCGGCAGGGCCATCACGAGCAGCCGCGCCATCGCCGGGATCGCCGCCGGCAGCAGCGCCGCCAGCACCCAGGCGACGGCGGCGGTGCCGAGCGCCACGAGGGCGCTGGGCAGCAGCGCGCGCATCAGCATGGCCGTGGTGAAGCCGAAATACCGGCTCTGCTGCAGGGCGGTGACGGGGGCGCTGGCGACGGTCGCGAGGAACAGCGCCCACGCGAATCCGTTCAGGCTGCCGTCGTACAGCAGCACGCCGAACACGATGCGGGTCGCCAGGGTGACGACCACGGGGAACGCGCTCAGGTACGGCCGGCCGATCGCCGTGACGGCCATCGGGATGTAGTTGAAGGCGAGGGTCAGCGCGGCCGCCAGCGCCAGCGGCAGGATGGCCGGGATGGATTCCAGCCATTTGGCGCCGTACAGGGCGATGACGATGTCCTGGCCGAGCACGGCCGTCAGCGCCAGCGCGGTCCAGCCGACGCCGGTCAGCAGCAGGGTCGAGCGCGCGAGAATCGGCGCCAGCGATTCGCCGCGGTGCCAGGTCTGGGCCAGGTAGGGCACGGCGCCGTAGTTCATCGTCGAGCCGGCCACGTAGCTGAAGATCGACACGGTCGAATTCGCGCGGCTCAGCAGGCCGACGTGGCGCGCCGAGCCCAGCTTGCCGAGCAGCACGTCGGGGATCGAATTGTTCAAGGTGGTGGCGCAGTTCGTCACGAGGGAACCGACGCCGAAATGGGCGACGCTCTTCCAGTGGCGGAAGCCCGGCATCCACGGCATGCCTTTCGGGCGCAGGGGTATGTAGGCGATGCCGCAGGCAAGAATGTTGATCAGGTTGCCATACGCCATGGCCATGGCGCCAAAGCCCAGTTCGCCCAGGGTCAGCGTGCTGGCGCAGAAGCACACCGTGCCCACGACGTGCACGACGGCCTGCTTCTTCGCCTGGTAGTTACGCGCCAGCAGGGCGCCGGTGACGGTGCCGAACGGGATGAACACGAAGCCGATCGCCAGCACGCGCATTACTGGCACGATGCCCGGCTCCTTGAACCAGATACCGAGCCAGCCGCTGGCCGCGTACAGGGCAGCCGCGATGACCCAGGACGTCGTGAACACGACCCCGGTCGCCGAACGGATCTTGTCGTCGTCGAGGTCGGGTTCGCGCTGCAGGTAATAGGTGACGCCGAAGTCGCGGAATACTTGAGCGAAGTTGACGAACACGACCGTCATCGAATAGATGCCGATCTCGCTCGGGCTCAGGATCCGGGCCAGCAGGATGCTGACGACGAATTGCAGGATCCTGGTGCCCGAGGTCGCGAAAAAGTTGATGATCAGCGAACGACGCAAATCTGCCATGACAGGGCAACCGGGAGGAAAACAGCGCGCCGAAGATCAGGCCGGCGCGCTGGAGATCAGGTGGATGGCCTCGCGCGACGTCGTCTTGTACTTGTTGTTGATGAAGCGCATCGGCCCGATGAAGTGGAAGAACGCCGTCTCCGCCGTGGCGCAGTCGGGGGTGCCGTATTTCGGGAACGGCAGCGATGTCGTGGCGAACGCGTTCRCCACCAGGTAGTTCGAGGTCACCTGTTCGGTGCCCCAGCGTTTCCAGTCCTCGCCCAGCTTGCCCGTCATGCGACGCGAGAAGTCGAGCAGCTTGTCGCGCATCGTCGCCGACGGCGGGAACCCCGTGAAGCCGGAGCAGCCGCGCACGTAGCGCGCGTCCTGCGGCAGGCCGACGTTGGCCATTTCCGCTTCCGACAGTGTCTGGATGTGCGCGCCCGGCTTCACCTTCGGCAGCGCGTAGGAGCGCACCAGGTCCAGCGGGCGGATCGGCGTGTCCGGAATCTCGCCCAGCACGAAGCCGGCGCCGGTCTGGATGGCCTGCAGCACTTCCGGGATCGGCTGCATGGTCAGCGTGTCGGCATCCAGCTGGATCACATAGCTGTCCAGCGCGTAGCCGGAGATCGCGAACAGCCGCTCCCAGGTGCCGCCGCGCGGGATGTCCGGATGGGTGAATTCATGCGCCTCGCGCAGTTCGACGTGCGGCACATGCCGCTTCAGCACGCCACGGTCGTTCTCGTCGAGCGACGGATCGCACACGATGACGATGCGGGACGGATTCAGGAAGTGAGTAAACGATTTGACCGCGACCAGATAGGAATGGACGTCGCGCTGGTGCACCATCGACAGCAGCGTGAAGGGCAGGTCGCCGCGCTTGATGGGACGGGTGTCCAGGATCCGGCGTGCGACTTTCTGGTACTGCCATCGGAAATAGTCTCGCCTGATGCGATGGACCACCCTCTCGACTAAAGACATTCCTCAGGACTCCCTTTTCTGCTGATCAAATTCAAAGCACAACGGTGACGGCGTTTGCCGGGCCATCACAGGAACCGCGCGATGTGTGCGGCGAACTCCTTGCTTTGACGCACAACATTATATGCGGTATCGACGTGCGCACGCGCGTTGTTACCATGCATTTTTGTCATTTCCGCATCGTCAACATAGCGCAGGACGGCCTGCGTGAACGCGGCAAAATCGTCCAGGCCGATCACGGCGCCGGTCTTGCCGTCGAGGATAATCTCCTTCGGTCCCAGTGACGCGCTGGCGACGACGGGGATGCCGCAGGCCATGGCCTCGACGATCGCATTGCCGAAACTTTCGCGCTCGGCCGCGTGCACGAGCAGGTCGGCGGCGCGGTAGTACGGCACCAGGTCGTTCTGGCGGCCGGCGAACACGCATACGTCGTCCAGGCCGAGTTCCGCCGCCAGCCGCTTCCACTCCACGGCCGGCGGCCCATCGCCCACGTAGATGAAGCCGATGCGCTTGCCTGGCCGCGCATCGATGACGTCGCGCACCACGCGCAGCAGGCGGTCGACGCGCTTTTCCGGACGCGCCTGCGACACGGCCAGGATCCAGAACCGGTCCTGGTCCAGCCCCAGCTGCGCGCGCGCGCTGGTCCGGTCGCCGGGGTGGAATTTGACGGCATCGACCGAATTGCGCATCAGGATGACCTTGTCGCGCGGCAGCTTCTGATAATTCAGCAGGAAGTGCTCCTGGGCGACGGAATTGGCCAGGTGCAGATCGTGCTGTTGCATGCGCAATACACGCCGCACGATGTGTTTCGCCGCCTTCTTGATGGCGTTGTCGCGTTGGCGCGGATCGAAACTGTCGTTTTCGGTGTTGATCGTGTGTACACCCAGGCGGCGCAACAGGTCCAGGCACACGGTATTCGACAACGCGCTCATGAACACCATCACTTTGACGTTGTGGGTGCGCACGAATTGTTCGATCGCCGCCCGGCCGGCCGGTGAGTTGTCGTAGCAATCCAGCTGTACGGGCTGCAAATTCTTTGGTTGATAGCTGGGATTGCCGGTCAGCCTGGGGAAGGCCATGTACACGTTCGCCCGTTCGCGCAGGTCGCTACTCGCCCGGTCGCGCACGGCGGCCGTGAAATTCCACACGTAGCCCGTATCGTCGGGATAGCGCATGGTAAACACGACGCCCGGCTTTTCCACAGTTGTCACACGTACTCCAGTACTCAATCAAACACGAAGTTGCCATATTTAGCACAAAATTATAGCTCATCCATTTATTTGGCATGTTGCAGTGCAGCGCTAGCGTGCGGGCGTGTCGGTACGCGGTTTTTGTCGGATTGCCGCAACCTTCCAGTGAGAAATAATTCACCACAATGTCGCACGATTGATTTCCGAATGACAAACGCCTTGTGCTAGGATTGCAATACTTTTAACGGCAACACCCGTGCGCAGCAGCCTCATGTCGAGCGTGTTCGACCGTGCGCGCACAGTGCCATCGATACGGCTGCATGATTCAAGCGTAATGTTGAAAAAAGCTCAGCACGTGCCGGCGCAACTGGCACCCGGACAGCGTCCGGTCCTGCTCGTGATCGTCGACACCGAGGGTGAGTTCGCCTGGGATCAGCCGTTCAACCGCAACGCGATCGGGACGTCGTCGATCGCCAGCCAGCCGCTGATGCATGCGCGCGTGTTCGATGCGTTCGGCATCGTGCCCACCTACATGGTCGACTGGCCCGTGGCCACGACGCCGGCGGCCGTCGCCACGCTGCGCCGGTTGCTGGACGCGGGGCGCTGCGAGATCGGCGCGCACCTGCATCCCTGGGTCTCGCCGCCGTATGAGGAAGTGCTGTCGGACTTCAATTCCTATGGCGGCAACCTGCCGCGCCAGCTCGAGTTCGACAAGCTGCGCCTGCTCACCGAAACCATCGCCGATTCGTTCGGCCGGCGGCCGCTCGCGTTCAAGGCGGGCCGCTACGGCCTCGGCCCGCACACGGCCGACTCGATCGCCGCCCTAGGCTACGACATCGATGCGAGCGTCGTCCCGTACAGCGCCTTCACGGCCGATGGCGGGCCGGATTTCCGCGCGTTCGACGAACATCCGTACTGGTTCGAGGCGGGACAGCGCGAGCTGCTCGAACTGCCCGTGACGACAGGATACTGCGGCTGGCTGCGCCGTTTCGGGCCGCACCTGTACGACGCCGTCCAGACCCGCTGGGGCCGGTGCGTCCGCCTGGGCGGCGTGCTGGCGCGCCTGCACGCGCTCGAGCGCGTGCGCCTGAGTCCCGAAGTGGCGAGCGGCGCCGAGATGCGCCGCCTGACGGACGCCCTGCTGGCCGACGGCTGCCAGATCTTTTCGCTCACTTACCACAGCCCGTCGATGATGCCGGGCCACACGCCGTACGTGCGCTGCGAGGCGGACCTGGAACGCCTCATCACCAC
>NZ_JBFUDR010000288.1:0-8046 GCF_056404615.1 Massilia sp. P2_C2
GGCTTGAGCCAGCACAGATAGCGTACGGGAGCCTTGCGCGGCGGCGGCGGTCAAACCCGGCATGACCGCCGCCACCGGAACTTCCGCCAACCGCGCCGCCCGCCGCCGCTTCACGGCCGAGCTGTGGGGCGTGATGCGTGCCAACCGCTGGCGCGTGGCGGCGTCGATCGTCCTGTTGCTGGCCGCGAAGGTGGCGACCGTGGCCGTGCCGCTGCTGCTCAAGCGCATCATCGACGCGTTTTCGCAGGCCACGCTGCCGCTATGCCTGCCGCTGAAAGCCCTGGGCTTCGTGTACCGCGAATCGCGCGACGCCTGGGTCAACGCTGAGCGCCTGTTCGCGCTGCTGGGGGAGCGACCCGAAATGCCGGACGGGCCCGGCCTGCCGGCGCTCGTGCCCGGTGCCGGCGAAGTCGTGTTCGAACACGTGGGCTTCGATTACGAGCCGGGACGGCCCGCGCTGGACGACGTCAGCCTGCGCATCCCGCCCGGGACCACGCTGGCCGTCGTCGGGCGCAGCGGCTCCGGCAAGTCGACGCTCGCGCGTCTGCTGCTGCGCTTCTACGACCCCGACCGCGGCCGCATCCTGATCGACGGCCAGGATATCCGCCAGTGCGCGCGGCCATCGGCGTCGTCCCGCAGGATGCCGCCCTGTTCAACGACACGATCGCCGGCAACATCGGCTATGCGCGCGCGGGCGCACGCCATGACGAGATCGTGGCGGCGGCACGCGCCGCGCAATTGCACGACATGATCAGCGCGCCGCCGGACGGCTACGACAGCCCGGTCGGCGAGCGGGGCGTGAAGTCTTCCGGCGGTGAGCGCCAGCGTATCGGCATCGCGCGCACCATCCTGAAGCAGCCGACGATCCTCGTGTTCGACGAGGCCACGTCGGCGCTCGATTCCGTGTCGGAGCACGCCATCGTGCGGGAACTGGAGCGCCTGGCCGAGCGGCGCACGACGCTCGTCATCGCGCACCGACTCTCGACCATCGTGCATGCGCACGCGATCATCGTCATGGACCGGGGCCGCATCGTCGAGCGGGGCACGCACGCGGAACTGTTGCGGCGCWAGGGGGTGTATGCGCGGCTGTGGCTGTTGCAGCAGCGCCAGGTTGCCCGATGCAGCGCCTGACGTGCCGCCCGAGGTGCCGTCATGAGGCGTCGCGCAAAAAAAATCGCCGGGCGAACCCGGCGTCGGAACGAGGAATCGTTGGAGCCGCGCTGTAAGGCGCAGGCGGCTCGATGAATCAGGCGGCTTCGCGGACCGGATGCAGGTCGCCAGTCGCGTCGTCCGGGCTCGGATTCTTCAGTTCGGAGGTCAGGCGCTCCTTGTCGAGCTCGCGTTCCCACTTCGACACGACGACCGTCGCCACACCGTTGCCGATGATGTTGGTGAGGGCGCGGCATTCGCTCATGAACTTGTCGATGCCCAGGATCAGGGTCATGCCCGCCACCGGGATCGTCGGCACGACGGCCAGCGTGGCGGCCAGCGTGATGAAGCCGGCGCCGGTGATGCCCGATGCGCCCTTCGAGGTCAGCATCGCCACGAACAGGATCGTCAGTTCCTGCGTCAAGGTCAGCTCCGTGTTCGTGGCCTGGGCGACGAACAGGGCGGCCATCGTCATGTAGATGTTGGTGCCGTCCAGGTTGAACGAGTAGCCGGTCGGCACGACGAGACCCACGACGGATTTCGGGCAACCCATTTTTTCCAGCTTGCGCATCAGCGCGGGCAGGGCGCTTTCCGACGAGCTCGTGCCCAGCACGATCAGCAGCTCTTCCTTGATGTAGGCGAGGAAGCGGAAGATCGAGAAGCCGGTCAGGCGGGCGATGGTACCCAGGACGAGCACGATGAACAGGAAGCAGGTCAGGTAGAACGAACCGACGAGCGATGCCAGCGGAATCAGCGACTTGACGCCGTATTTGCCGATGGTGAACGCCATGGCGCCGAACGCACCGATCGGGGCGGCCTTCATGATGATGTTCACGACGCCGAAGATGGCGTGCGACATGTCGTCGATGAAGCGGGTCAGCGGACGGCCGCGCTCACCCAGGATCGACAGCGCGAAGCCGAACAGGATCGCGATCAGCAGCACTTGCAGGATTTCCCCCTTGGCGAACGCATCCACGAACGTGTTCGGGATGATGTTCATGAGGAAGTCGACCRTGGTCAGCGACTTGGTCTTGTCGGTGTACTGGGCGATCGCATGCGTGTCCAGCGTGGCGGCGTTGACGTTGAAGCCCGCGCCCGGCCTGATCAGGTTGGCGACGAGTAAACCGATGCCCAGCGCAAAGGTCGAGACGACCTCGAAGTAGAGCAGGGCCTTGCCGCCGACACGGCCGACCTTTTTCATGTCCTGCATGCCGGCAATACCGGCGACGACGGTACAGAAAATCACCGGGGCGATGATCATCTTGATCAGTTTGACGAAGCCGTCTCCCAAAGGCTTCATCGCGGTTGCGATGCCCGGATCGTAGATGCCCAGCAGAACACCCACGATAATCGCAAACAATACCTGGACATAAAGTACTTTATAGAATGGTTTTTTCATGGCTAGGCTTCATACGCTATTGGTAACACGGTCATCATCACGCAAAATATCTGCATGGGCTATTGTGGAAAACCGCAACGACGTGGCTGATAACCACAGCCCGGTTTTCTGAATAATCCGATTCATGGTTTGCTGCGCTTGTCCCGGCCGGGAATGCAGGCAGGGCCGCTTACTGGCGACGATACACCGATCCGCCTTTCATGACGAACACGACGTTGCGCAGCGCGGCGATGTCGGCGGTCGGATCGCCGTCGACGGCCACGACGTCCGCCAGCATGCCGGTGCGGATCGCACCAAGGTCCTTGCGGTCGAGGATGCCGGCCGCGACTACCGTGCGGCGCGCAGGGCCTCGGTCGGTGTCATGCCGAGGCGCACCATCCACTCCAGTTCGTGCGGCGCCGTCGCCGGCCCGGACTTTCTCCGGCGTCAGCTGCACGGGGCGCTGGCCCGGGGCCTGGTCGGCCGCGCCGGCCACGCAGGCCAGTAGCGACAAGGTGGCGATGGCAGCCCAGGTCCGCATGATTCTCCCTTTTCAGCCGTCCAGGTCCTGCATCGCCTGCGCGATCCCGATCTCGACATCGCGCAGGAACGCCGCCCCTTTCGGCGACAGCGCGATGCCCGGCACGGCCAGTTCGACGAGGCAGGCAAGGGCCTGGCGGAACCATTCCATGTCGGTGCCCATCAGCGGCAGCGCGTGGGCGTCGACGAGGTAGTGCACGGCGCGCGTGAGCAGGGCCGTGTCGCGGCCGGCGTTGGCCACGAGCAGGGCGAAGTCGGCSGCTTCGCGCTCGAAGCGGTCGGCGACGGTTTCCAGGATGTCGCGCGACACCTGCGGCTGGCCGGATGCCAGCACGACATGGGCGAGTTCCACGCAGGCATCATGCAAGCCTTCGATTTTCAGCGACTCGTCCACATTCACTCCTTCAAAAAAGAACACGGCACGACCGCGCTGCAGCCGTGCCGTCATATATCACGCCGGGATGCTTATTGCGCGACCCAGCCGCCGTCCATGTTCCAGGCCACGCCGCGCACCTGGTTTGCGGCCGGGCTGCAGAAGAACACGGCCAGCGCGCCCAGTTCTTCCGGCGTGACGAATTCGCCCGACGGCTGTTTTTCCAGCAGCAGGTTTTTCTTGGCCTGCTCGTTGCTGATGCCTTCGCGCGCGGCGCGGTCGTCCACCTGTTTCTGCACGAGCGGCGTCAGCACCCAGCCCGGACAGATCGCGTTGGCGGTGACGCCGGTCTGGGCCGTTTCCAGCGCCGTCGATTTGGTCAGGCCGACGAGGCCGTGCTTGGCGGCGACGTAGGCCGATTTCTGTGCCGACGCGACGAGGCCGTGCGCCGATGCCAGGTTGATGATGCGGCCCCAGTTCTTCTGCTTCATGTAAGGCAGGGCGAGGCGGGACGTATGGAAGGCCGAGCTGAGGTTGATGGCGATGATCGCATCCCATTTCTCGACCGGGAAGTCCTCGATGTTCGCGACGTACTGGATGCCGGCGTTGTTGACGAGGATGTCGACGCCGCCGAACTTGTCCGCGGCGAATGTCATCATCGCGGCGATCTGGTCGGGCTGCGACATGTCGGCATTGTGGTAGGCGGTCTGGACGCCGAATTCCTGGCCGATGTCGGTGTAGAGCTTTTCGATCTGCTGCGCGTCGCCGAAACCGTTGAAGACGATGTTGGCGCCTTGCTCGGCCAGCGCGCGTGCGATGCCGAGGCCGATGCCCGAGGTCGAGCCGGTGACGAGTGCAGTTTTGCCGCTTAGCATGGTTGATTTCATTCGTTCCTCTTTCTCAGTGGACTTTGATTGGGGGATTCGCCGGTCCTCCCTGGCCAGACTTGGTAGAATTCTAATCGCTCCGCCGGTTAAAATGTTGGCGGCCGCCATGGACAGGATGTCCCGGGCGGATGCATGGTGATCGTCGGAACAGGAAAATGAGCGAACCGAGGTTGAAATCCGTGCTGTGCAGTTCGCCCGCCGGCCTGCACCGCATGGCGTACAAGGAGTGGGGCGACCCGGACAATGCGAAGGTGCTCGTCTGCGTGCATGGCGTGACGCGCGTGGCCGGCGACTTCGACGCGCTGGCGCGGGCCCTGTGCGACCGCTATCGCGTCGTCTGCCCGGACGTCGCCGGGCGCGGCCGTTCCGACCGGCTGCGCGATCCGGCGCTGTACGTGGTGCCGCAATACGTGGCCGACATGGTGACGCTGATCGCCCGCGTCACGGCGGCAAACGACGACGAGGGTGTGCACTGGTTCGGCACGTCGATGGGCGGCCTGATCGGCATCGCGCTCGCGTCGCAGGAAGCCAGCCCGATCCGCCGCATGGTGTTGAACGACATCGGCCCCGTGCTGGACCCGGCCGCGATGGCCCGCATCGGCGACTACATCGGCCAGGACCTGCGCTTTCCCAGCTACGAGGAAGGCGCCTCGTTCGTGCGCGCCGTCTCGACGTCGTTCGGTCCGCACAGCGACGAGCAATGGGACAAGCTGACGCGCGATGTGCTCGTGCAGCTGCCCGACGGGCACTGGACGCGCCACTACGACCTGGGCCTGGCCGCCCCGTTCAAGGCGCTGACGCCGGAGCGTGTGGCGCAGGACGAGGCGCGGCTGTGGGCGGCCTACGATGCGATCCGTTGCCCCACGCTGCTGGTGCGCGGCGAACTCTCGGATCTGCTGTCGCATGCGACGGCGCAGGAGATGACGCGGCGCGGTCCGCAACCGCGGTTGGTGGAGATCGCCGGCGTGGGCCATGCGCCCACGTTCCTGCAGCCGGAGCAGATCGCGATCGCACGGGAATTTTTGACCGGCTGATGTTGGCCGGAAGGTGTTCGGCTCCACGGCCGGGCGAAGCGGCCGCAAGGCCTTGGTTTTACTAGATTAAGCGACTTAGAGAAAAGCATGGAAATCAAACGACTGCACGTAGGCAAACGACTGTCCGAAGTCACCATCCACAACGGTACCGTGTACCTGGCCGGCCAGATCGCCAGCGACAACAAGCAGGACATCGTCGGCCAGACGCGCGAAGTGCTGGCCAGCATCGACCGCCTGCTGGCGGAAGCCGGCAGCGACAAGACCCGCATCCTGTCTACCCAGATCTTCATCACCGACATGGCCAACTTCCCGGCCATGAACACCGTGTGGGACACGTGGGTCGTGCCGGGCGCCACGCCGCCGCGCGCCACCGTCGAAGCCAGGCTGGCCGATCCGGCCTGCCTGGTCGAAATCGTCGTCGTTGCCGCTCAGGCGTAAAGACAGGCGATGGTATCGATTGTCGCGCTCGGCGACGCCACCACCCAACTGGTCCACGGACTCGGCCCCGACGACTGCGCGCGCGTGAAGGGCGCGCTGGAATTCGCGGCGGCGTCGTATGGCGACCGCACGGCCGCCATCGGCCAGAGTGCGTTCGAATTCTCGCTGGGGGTGGCCGGCACGCTTGCGTTGTTGCGCAGCGATGCCGAGACCCGCATCGCCGGCCTGCTGTTCGAGCTGGCCATCGTGGAGCCGGGCGTGACCGAGGCGCTCGAGGAGCGCTTCGGCAAGGAAGTGGCGGACATGGTGCGCGGCGTGCACCAGCTGATCCGCCTGCGCGACCTGACGGCGGCCCAGGCCCCCGTCGGGCGCGGCAAGAATGCGGCCCAGGAGGCCATGGCCCAGGTCGAGACCCTGCGCAAGATGCTGCTGGCGATGGCCAGCGACATGCGCGTCGTGCTGATCCGCCTTGCGTCGTGCGTGGCGATGCTGCGCTGGTTCGCGGAGCACAAGCGCTTCGACGACGTCACGCGCAACTACGGCCGCGAAGTGCTGGACCTGTACGCGCCGCTGGCGAACCGGCTCGGCATCTTCCAGCTGAAATGGGAACTGGAAGACCTGTCGTTCCGGATGATGGAGCCGGACACGTACAAGCGCATCGCCAGGATGCTCGAAGAGAAGCGCATGCTGCGCGAGAGCTTCGTGGCGACGTCGATCGCGCGCCTGCAGAAGGAGCTGGCGGCGGCCGGCATCAAGGCGGAAGTGTTCGGCCGGCCGAAGCACATCTACAGCATCTGGAAGAAGATGCGCGGCAAGGAGCTGGATTTCTCCGAGCTGTATGACGTGCGCGCGTTCCGCGTGATCGTCGACGATGTCAAGACCTGCTACACGGTGCTGGGTGTCGTGCACAATATCTGGACGCCGATCCCGAAGGAATTCGACGACTACATCTCGCGTCCGAAGGCGAACGGCTACCAGTCGCTGCACACGGTCGTCACCGCCGAGGACGGGCGGCCGCTGGAAGTGCAGATCCGCACCCAGGAGATGCACAACTTCGCCGAGTACGGCGTGGCCGCGCACTGGCGCTACAAGGAAGAAGGCGGCTCGAACTTCAAGAGCCAGGAATACGACGAGAAGATCGCGTGGCTGCGCCAGCTGCTGGCCTGGAAGACGGAGGTCGCGAGCGCCGTCACGGGCCAGGAAGAGCTGCAGCGCGAATGGGTCGAGAAACTCAAGTCGACCACGCTGGACGACCGCATTTTCGTGCTGACGCCGCAGGCGCGCGTGCTCGAGCTGCCCGTCGGCGCCACGCCGATCGACTTCGCCTACCACCTGCACAGCGAGGTGGGGCATCGCTGCCGCGGGGCCAAGGTCGACGGCGTGATGGTGCCGCTGAACACGCCGCTGAAGAACGGCCAGACGTGCGAGATCATCACCGCGAAGGGCCCGGCCGGCAGTCAGGGGCCGTCGCGCGACTGGCTCAGCCCCGGCTATACGGTCAGCAGCCGCACGCGCTCGAAGATCCGCGCCTGGTTCCACGCGCTGGAACTGGCGGAGACGCTGGCGCACGGCCGCGCCCTCGTCGAGAAATCGCTGCAGCGCGAAGGCAAGACCGCGGTCAACCTCGATGCGCTCGCGCACAAGCTCGGCTTTACCAAGGTGGACGATTTGTTCATCGCGGTGGGCAAGGAAAAATTCAGCCTGCGCCACGTGGAAGCGGCGCTGCACGACACGGGCGCACCGGCCGCGCCGGTCGCCGACGAGGCGGTCGTCAACAAGAGCCGCGCGTCGAGCGTGGAGCAGGGTGCCAAATCGGGCGTGCTCGTCGTCGGCACGGAAGGCCTGATGACGCAGCTGGCGCGCTGCTGCAAGCCGGCACCGCCGGACCCGATCGTCGGCTTCGTCACGCGCGGCAAGGGCGTGTCGATCCACCGCGCGAGCTGCAAGAACTTCGCCGAGATGGCGACCAGGAGCCCGGAACGCGTGCTCGAGACGGAATGGGGCACGACGGGGCTGGAGACGGTGTTCCCGGTCGACATTTTCATCCTCGCGAGCGACCGCCAGGGCCTGCTGCGCGACATCTCGGAAGTGCTGGCCATCTCCAGGATCAACGTGATCGGCGTGAATACGCAGAGCAGCAAGGGGTTCGCGAAGATGGTGTTCACGGCCGAGATCAGCTCGACCGGCCAGTTGCAGAAAGCGTTGGCCGCGATCGCCGAAGTCAAGGGCGTGCAAGAGGCCAGGAGA